>JBFYRY010000111.1:0-11031 GCA_041302025.1 Chloroflexota bacterium
TCCGTGTTAAGAGGCGTGGACTTCGTCGCAGAGCCAGGTCAGACCGTAGCCATCCTGGGTGCGACAGGCGCGGGCAAATCATCCATCGTCAATCTCGTGGCGCGCTTTTATGATGTCGCTAACGGACGAGTCACATGGAACGGCATGGACATTCGGCAGGTGAGGCAAAGCGATTTGCTGCAACAGGTAGGCGTGGTGCCGCAGGAGACAATTTTGTTCTCTGGCACAGTGCGCGACAACATCCGTTACGGACGACCGAGCGCGAGCGACGAAGAAGTGATCGCCGCGGCACAGGCGGCGCAGGCACATGATTTCATTACGAACCTGCCGAACGGATACGACACGCGCATTGAGGAACGCGGCGTCAATCTATCAGGCGGACAAAAACAACGCATTGCCATCGCGCGTGCGATCCTGTTACGACCCGCCGTTTTGATCCTGGACGACAGTACCAGTTCTGTGGATGTGGAGACTGAAACGAAGATTCAAAATGCAATGAAGGAGTGGACGCAGGACAGTACGAGTTTTGTGGTGGCGCAACGCATCAGCACCGTGTTGCATGCCGACAAGATCATCGTGGTGGACGAAGGACAGATCGTGGCACAAGGCACGCACAGCGAGTTGATGAAAACAAGCCCTGTGTATCAGGAAATCTATGCGTCGCAACTGGGTGACGGCGTCAAACTGGAGGAGCAGGCATGAGCAACGCACCTGAAAAGCAAAGCCCTGTCACCAGTGATGTCCGCCGCATGTTGGGGCGCGGACCCATGCAACCTGGCAAAATCGAAAAAGCCCGCGACTCGCGCCGAGCACTAGCAAGGTTGGCGGCGTATCTCAGCCCGTATAAATATGCGTTGGCGCTGGTGCTTGTTTTCGTCTTGATCTACATTCTGCTCGGTTTGACAGAGCCCTATCTGATCGGGCATGCCATTGACCAATACATTTCCACAAAACAACTGGATGGCTTATCCACGCTGGCACTTCTCCTGTTGACCGTGTACATCTTCGATAATGGTTTTCAAGCCGTCTCAGCGTGGACGATGGCACGCATCTCACAGGACGCCTTGCGCCGACTCCGCCGCGACCTCTTCGAGCATCTGCAAAAATTATCCGTCGCCTTCTTCGACACTCACACCGCAGGCGAGTTGATGAGCCGCCTCACCAATGACATTGACGCCATCAATCAAGCCGTTTCGCAAAATGTGGTCTCGCTCATCGCCAGTGTGCTATCGCTCGTCGGCATCATCATCGCCATGTTCGTGCTCAACCCATATCTTGCCATCTCTGCGTTGATCGTCGTGCCCATCATGTTCTGGTTCACGAATTTCATCGCGCGCTACACCCGCAAGGGCTTCCGTGATCTGCAAAAGGAACTTGGCGAGATCAACGGCGTGATGGAAGAGTCCATCAGCGGTCAACGTGTGGTCAAGGCATTTCGGCGCAGTGAAACTGCCATCGAACGTTTCCGTGCCAGTAATGAAAAAGTTTATAAAGCAGGCGTCTTCGCCAACACCTATGCCCTCATGCTCATGCCGCTCACATGGGTGCTTGGCAATTTCTTTATCATCGTGCTCGTCAGCCTCGGCGGTTATCTTGCTATCAAAGGTCTCGCCACGATCGGCATGATCGCGGCATTCATCGGATACGCTCAGGGATTTCTCAACCCTCTGCGGCAACTCGCCAACATGTATAACTCGATCCAAGCCGCGCTTGCTGGAGCGGAACGAGTCTTTGAAATTATGGATACAAATGCGGAGGCAGACTACGCTTCGGACTCGCCCCTGCCTGCTCCCGTCCGAGGAGAAGTTCACTTCACTGACGTCTCTTTTGGCTACCTGCCCAATACACCCATCATCAAAAATATGACACTCGAAGCGAAGGCAGGACAAACCATCGCGCTCGTCGGTCCCACCGGTGCAGGCAAAACGACCATCATCAACTTGTTGACCCGCTTCTACGAAATTAACGCGGGAACAATTTCCATCGACGGACGCGACATCCGCGACATATCCAAAGATGACCTGCGCCAAAAACTTGGCATCGTCTTGCAGGATACCTTCCTCTTCGCTGACACCGTCATGGAAAACATCCGCTACGGACGCCTCGACGCCACCGACGAAGAGTGCATCCAAGCCGCCAAACTCGCGGACGCCGACCACTTCATCCTGCAACTCCCACAGGGCTACCAGACCAAACTCTCCGAGCGCGCCAGCAATCTCAGCCAGGGACAGCGTCAACTCATGTCCATTGCCCGCGCGGTGCTGTCAGACCCGAGCATCCTTATTTTGGACGAAGCAACTTCCAGTGTAGATACGAGAACCGAAGCCCGCATCCAAAAAGCGTTATTGCGTTTGATGGAAGGACGCACCAGCTTTGTCATCGCCCACCGTCTTTCCACCATCCGTGATGCGGATAATGTCATCGTCATCAACGACGGCGAGATCGTCGAGCAGGGAACGCATCAACAATTGCTCGAAGCGAAGGGCTTCTTCCACAAGTTATACATGAGTCAATTCAAAGGATTGGCGATATAAAAGAGTGGGCATGATCAAAGTACTGATTCAGGTTGCAGGCGGCTCATCCGATAGACGTATCTACGATGAAAGAACGCTTGAATACAAAGAGACACGCCATGGTCCGCATCCCTATATCTATCCATACGGCTTCATCCTCGGAACAAGAGCCGAAGATGGTGGCAGTGTGGATTGTTACGTCATCACCCGAAAAAGTCTGCAGGCAGGTTCCATTGTAGAATGTGAGCCCATCGGTCTTTTGGAGCAGGATGAGGATGGGGAAATTGATCACAAAATTCTGGCGTCCCTGCCCGACGAGAAAGCGGAAGTGAGTCAGGAGTTATTCCAAGAGATGCAGGATTTTATTCATCTCCTATTCTCAGCGCATCCTGAGATGCACGTCACAGTTGGAAGAATACTGCCACGCGAGGAAGCCTTGCGGCACATTCAGGAACTTCGGGAAGAATAAAACTTTTCTGGATAACCAGATAACAAATCCATGGATTTGTTATCTGGTTATCTGTGTAATTAACTGGCAGAGCGCGAAACGTTATCGAGCAAAGATATCTCATCGCCCGACAGTTTAAACTTCATCGCACCAGCATTGTCTTCAGCCTGCTTTGGGCTGGTCACACCAGGGATGGTAACAACAATATCGCCTTGCGAGTAGATGATCCAATTCAAAGCGACCTGGGCTGGGGTGGCATTGTATTTTTCGCCGACAGTTTCCAGAGCCGCAATCAATTTTCGAGACCTTTCAATCCCGCGTTTCAGAAGCGTCCGATAGAACGGAGACTTCTTTGCCAGCAGTTCGGGGTTCTTGTGATACTTCCCAGTCAACAAACCCGATTCCAATGGAGTGTAGGAGATGATCGTCACGCCCAATTCCTTTGCTGTCTCCAGCGTGCCGTCCCGTTCGATCCTGCGATCAAGCAGACTGTAACGGACCTGGTTTACTGCCAGCGGCAACCCATGCTCCTGCAAGCGGCGATGTGCCCGCCGCATTCGCTCTGGACTGAAGTTGCTGACTCCCACCGAACGGATCTTTCCCGCCTTGACCAGTTTCGCCATCTCGTCCATTTCTGCTTCTGGTGAAGAGAAACTCATCGGCTGGTGTACCATGTAGTTGCTGATGCTGTATCCGCCCAGAAAACGCAGGCGATCATCAATGGTCTTTGGAATATTACCCGCTGTGCGAAACAGGGGCCACCACTTTGTGGCTACCACCACCTCGTCGTCTTTTTTTTCCGCAGTCTTGAGAGCCGTTGCCAAAGATGCTTCTGAAACACCCCTGCCGTATAACTCCGCCGTGTCAAACCAGTTGACCCCGCCATTCAGTCCGGCTTGCACCGTTGCATTTTTGGTTTCCTGATCGATCTTTGGAAACGCAAAGCCCATCAATCCCCCGCCGCCCGCAAATTCCATCATCCCCAACCCGATTGGAGTAACTTCAATATCCGTTTTCCCAAGTTTACGTTTTGCTACCATGTTCAATGACCTGCAATGTCCCTTTCGTGAGCGAATTTGTTGCAGGAAAATTATACTACTCCGCGCGACTTGACTTCCACCCGCTCAAATCCATACGCTATAATCTCAAGCAACCATGAACAAACTCTCAACATCCACCTCCCCATATCTTCTCCAACACGCCCACAACCCCGTGGACTGGCATCCGTGGTGCGAAGAGGCAGGGGTGTAAATATGCTAAAACATCTACATAAAGTATCTGGGGTATATCAGATTAAATGTACGACCAATGGCGAAATCTATATTGGAAGTGCAGTAAACATACATGACCGATGCGAACATCATCGAAGCAGTTTGCGTCGCGGAGACCACGCCAACTCCCATCTACAAGCCGCATGGAACAAATATGGTGAAGCAAATTTTGAGTTCATGATGCTGGAGACTGTTAAGCGACGTGACCTTCTAGGGGCAGAGCAAAAATGGCTTGATAATACCAAAGCATATGTTCGAGGAATTGGTTTCAACATCTTTGAAACTGCAGGACCCCCTGGAGATGCGCTTGCTCAGACGTGGGAAGGTTTCGTGGACCCAGATGGGAATGAAATTACTATCCAGAACTTATTTGACTTTTGCCGACAAAATAATTTGGATTTTCCATCCATGCATAGATTGGCAAAAGGAGAAAGTAAATTAAAATCCTATAAGGGATGGTCACACAAAAACAGTATTCGTCAAAGAGACTACGTAAAAACATATGATGGCTTTATCAACCCTGACGGGAAGCCTGTTGGGACAATAACGAATCTTGCTGCCTTTTGTCGCGAAAATAATCTAGATAATACTCACATGGTGGCGGTTGCCAACGGAAGGCTATACAGCCATAGAGATTGGACTTATAACAATGATCGGAAAAATTTAGGTTTCAAGGTCTATACTGGATTCATAAATCCACAGGGGGAAAGAGTAGTTATCGCAAATTTACAGGCGTTTTGCCATGAAAACAACTTACAGGTAAGCCATATGAGGCAGTTAATCAGTGGGGTCAGAAAAAGTCATAAAGGCTGGAGATGGAATGTAAACAATGAGTAATCTACAAGAATCGAAGTACACGAATCACCTCATTAACGAAATTAGCCCCTATCTTCATCAACACGCCCACAACCCCGTGGACTGGTACTCGTGGGGCGAAGAGGCATTGGCAAAGGCAAAAGCGGAAAACAAACCTATATTTCTAAGCATCGGGTATAGCGCATGTCATTGGTGCCACCGAATGCGTGAAGAAAGCTTTGAAGACCCGCAAGTTGCCGCGTTCATGAACGAACACTACGTCAACATCAAAGTGGACCGTGAAGAACGCCCCGATCTCGACGCGATCTACATGCAAGCCACTGTCGCGATGACAGGTTCGGGCGGCTGGCCCATGTCGGTGTTCCTCACACCTGAACTCAAGCCATTCTATGCGGGCACCTACTTCCCGCCTGTGCCGCGTCACAACCTGCCATCATTCAAGGATGTGCTGGCTGGCATTGCCCGCACATGGAGAGAACAACCCGCCGAGGTATTCCGCGCTGGAAATGAAGTCTCCAAACATCTACAGCAATCTCTCAACATAAGCGATCAATCTGATTCTTTCACACAGGCGCATCTCGATGCAGCGGTAAAGAACCTGCTCGATTCCTATGATTGGGGCTATGGTGGCTGGGGCACTGCGCCCAAATTCCCGCAACCGATGACGGTTGAATTTTTGTCGCGTCGTTCCCATTTCCCTGCGGGAGAGGGGTCAGGGGTGAAGGCAATTGTCCATGCCCTCAAAGCCATGGCACGGGGCGGCATGTATGATGTGGTCGGCGGCGGCTTCTCGCGCTACAGCACCGACAACTTCTGGCGCGTCCCGCACTTCGAGAAAATGCTCTACGATAACGCGCAACTTGCCCGTGCCTACCTTCACGCTTATCAAATCACGAAAGATCCATTCTTCAAACAGGTCGTCATCGAAACGCTCGATTTCATCGCCCGTGAAATGACACATCCCGACGGCGGATTTTACTCGTCCCTCGATGCAGACTCAGAACACGAGGAAGGCAAGTTCTATGTTTGGTCTCTCGATGAAATTCGCGCAACGCTCAAAGACGATTCGGATTTCTTTGAAGCGGCTTACGGAATCACTGCGAAGGGGAACTGGGAAGGCAGGACAGTTCTCCAGCGCACCCTGGATGACCCCTCCCTCGCCGCTCGCTTCAAGATCGACCCCGAAACTGTTCCCGCCAAATTAGCCGATTGCCACTCCAGGCTTTTATCTGTCCGATCCACCCGCATTCGACCCGGCACGGACGATAAAGTACTCACCTCGTGGAATGGATTGATGCTCGCGACGATGGCGGAAACTGCAAGAGTTATTGAAGAATCTCAACTTCGCGATAAGTACAACAATTTGGCTATGCGTAACGCCAGTTTTCTACTGAACACCTTACGCCCAAATGGCAGGCTCAAACACAGTTGGCGGGAGGGTAAAACCACCAACGAAGTTTTTCTTGAAGATTACGCCGCGTTGATCCTTGGTCTGCTTGAGCTCTATCAAACAGATTTCAACAACAAGTGGTTTGTCTCTGCTAAAGAACTCGCCAATGAAATGATCGAACTCTTCGAAGACCCGAATGGCGGCTTCTTTGATACGTCAATAGACGGAGAGCAATTACTGCTCCGCCCAAAGGATGTGCAGGACAATGCCACACCTTCGGGTAATGCACTGGCATGTGAAGCACTACTGAAATTTGCAGAGTATACCGGCGACGGCAAATACCGCGATTTCGCTGAAAAATCGTTGCGACTGGTTGTCGGCATGGCGACCCGCTATCCCACGGCGTTCGGCAGGTGGCTGTCAGCGGCGGATATGGCTTTGGGGAACACGAAGCAGGTTGCAGTCGTGTATGAGGCGGGCGGACAGGTTGATGCGGAAAAGTTGATTCGCGTCGTCCAATCCCAGTTTAGACCGAACGTCATCATTGCCGCATCCGCCTATCCCCCAGCGGATGATGCGCCTGCGTTGTTGAGAGATCGTCCGCTCAAGGACGGCAAAGCGACCGCGTATGTGTGCGAGGGATTCGTTTGCAAAAATCCGGTCACATCGCCGGAGGACTTGAAGGATTTGATCTGAGATGGGACTCTCGCTTGCAAAAGCCCTGCGTGCAAATTCAACCCTGTGCATTGCTTTCACCGGCGCAGGAGGCAAGACCACCGCGATGTTCCAACTCGCCAGGGAATTGCCGTCGCCTGTGATCGTCACCGCGACAACGCATCTCGGCGCATGGCAAATTGAATTGGCGGACAGGCACATCATTGCAGAGACGCCTGCGCCGCTCGAAGAACTTGAGCACGGGATGAGCGGGGTCATCCTTGTCACGGGGAAAGTCGAGGGAGACAGGACCCAACCCATCGATGAGAGTTTATTGAATTGGCTCCATCAATTCTGCGGTTACCATTTCATCCCCTTGCTCATCGAAGCGGATGGGGCGCGGCAGAGACCGTTGAAAGGGTGGGCAGAGTACGAGCCGCCCATTCCACCTTTCGCGGAACAGGTCGTTGAGGTGGTTGGGCTTTCGGGGATGGGGAAACCGGTGGATGCAGAGAATATCCATCGCCCCGAATTATTCTCAAAGTTGAGCGGATCGACCGGCGGTGAATCTGTCACCGCCGAGGCTTTGACTCGTGTTTTGTTGAGCGATGAAGGCGGGCAGAAAAACATCCCGCCCAGCGCTCGAAAATCCATTCTGCTGAACCAGGCGGATACACCTGAACTTCAATCGGCGGCTCGCGGCATGACACAATCCCTGCTTGGCAAATTCGATTCGGTCATTGTCTCGAGTCTGAAGCAAGGTCAAATCTTCGCCGTCCATGAACGGGTGGCGGGAATCGTTTTGGCGGCGGGAGAATCCACCCGCTTCGGGCAACCCAAGCAATTGCTGGATTGGAAGGGTCAGCCATTTGTCCGTGCGGCGGCGAAGACCGCGCTGGAGGCAGGTTTGTCTCCGGTTGTTGTGGTGACGGGGTCGAACGCGGAACAGGTGGAAAACGCAGTTCACGGTTTACCGGTCATGATCGCGAGAAATGAAGAATGGCAGGAGGGACAGGCGTCATCCATTCGCGCGGGAATTCGGTCTCTCACCCCTGTCACCTCCGGTGTGCTACGCGACCCTCTCCCGTCAGGAGAGGGGTATGGAGCGGTAATCTTCCTTCTTGTTGACCAGCCGCAGGTGGCAGCCACGGTGTTGCAGGCGCTGGTCGAATGTCACGCGACGAATCTCCAATCCATCCTTGCGCCGATGGTGCAGGACCAACGCGCAAATCCGGTCTTATTTGACCGGGTGACCTTTGGTG
The DNA here is from genome assembly GCA_041302025.1 of Chloroflexota bacterium. GTDB lineage: Bacteria > Chloroflexota > Anaerolineae > Anaerolineales > Villigracilaceae > Defluviilinea. The sequence continues at coordinate 8,355 of JBFYRY010000111.1, forward strand.
ATCTACTGAAATTAACAGGCGATGTCGGCGGGCGCGCGATCTTCCACAAGCACCGCGTGGATTATCTGCCATGGCATGATAACCGCCTGCTGTTGGATGTGGACACACCGGAAATGTACCAGCGCTTAATATCGGATGACACGGTATGATCCCGCACACTTCGCTTCACCCACTCATGGAGTGTGCGAAGTGATCTCTGCCATCATCCTCGCCGCGGGTGAATCAAAAAGGATGGGGCAACCCAAGATGCTGTTGCCGTGGGGTGAGACGACGGTTCTTGGGAAGGTCATTTCTGTCATCCGGTCTGCGGGAGTGGATGACATTGTCACGGTCACAGGCGGATTTCGAGAGCAGGTCGAAGCTATCGCGCGGCAACATCACTCGCGGATAATCTTCAATGTCGAGTTTGCCAACAATGAAATGCTGAATTCCATCCAGTGCGGACTTAGGTCGCTCAAGGCTGAGGCGGAGGCGGCGCTCATTTGTCTGGGCGACCAGCCTCAAGTCCAGGAAGGAAGCGTGCGGGGGGTGTGCGAGGCGTTCAAGCGGAGTCGCTCCAGTCTTGTCGTCCCGAGTCATCACATGCGGCGCGGACATCCCTGGCTGGCAGCGCGTCCGCTGTGGGAGGAGATCCTGAAGATGAAGCCGCCGCAATCGCCGCGGGATGTCCTGAATGCTCATGCGAAAGAGATCGAGTACGTGCAGGTGGACACTCCGACCATCCTGGAAGATCTCGACACCCCGGAAGATTATTTTAAATTCAAACCACAACGCTCCGGTTAGTGGTGGTTTCTTTTCGATTTGTGATAGACTCGCCTCAATCTACTTTTGGGAGTATGGAATGAAATATCTCATCATCGTAAATCCGACGTCGGGGAGGGGTCTCGCGGGGAGGTCCATCCCACAGATCGAAAACCTTTTGAAATCACATAATCTTGCATACGACCTGGTGCAGACCGAGCGCCCGTGGCACGCGGCAGAACTTGCCGAAAAAGCCGCACGGGAAAAGTACGACGCCATTGTGTTGGCTTGTGGAGACGGTACTGCCAACGAAGCCGTGAACGGACTGATGAAAGCGCGCGAGGCGGGGTTCAATCACACCGCCATGGGAATTCTGCCGGTGGGCACCGGCAACGATATGGCTTACGGCATGGGTGTGCGCGGTTCGCTGGAGGAGAGCGTTGCCATGGTGGCGAAGGATCAACGACGCTGGATGGATATCGGCAAGGTCAGCGGCGGCGATTACCCGAACGGACGTTACTTTGCCAACGGCGTGGGTATCGGTTTCGACGCATTCGTGGGTTTCGTGGCGGCGAATATTCGCTGGACGCGCGGCCTGCTGGCTTATTTGATCGCGGCACTCGAAACGATCTTCATTTATTTTCAAGCGCCGACCGTCCGCATCGAATACGACGACAAGACAGTCGAACAGGACGCGTTGATGGTATCGATCATGAACGGTCAACGCATGGGCGGCGGATTTTTCATGGCTCCGAATGGACTGCCCTACGATAACACCTTTGACCTGTGCATGGTCGGAGCGCCGGGGAAATTCCGCATCCTGCAACTTTTGCCAACCTTCATGAGCGGGACTCAGGCGACTCAACCTGAAGTAACGACCGGGCTCGCCCGCAAAGTGACCGTCACCGCGCTGAAAGGGACTCTGCCTGCCCACTGCGATGGCGAAACTCTCTGCAAGGAAGGTCAGTCGCTTTCCATCGAAATCATCCCGCACGCACTGGAGTTCATTACCGCGTTATGAATCCCGCCTATCGGTTCACTGCGTTTCTTGTCGATGTGTATACCCGTGCCACGTGCCGCATCCACGCGGACGAGATGAGCAAGTTCCCCATGAAGGGACCGTTGATCGTCATCACCAACCACACCGGTCAGATCGAGGTGCCAGTGTTTTTTGCGCGCCTTCAACCCCGCAAGATCACCGGCTGGGCGAAGATCGAGACCTGGGACAACTGGTTCCTGAACTGGGTCTTTACGCTGTGGGGTATGATCCCTGTTCGGCGCGGAGAAGCGGATACCAGCGCGCTCCGAAAAGCAATCGAAGCCCTGGAGAATAAATACATCTTTGGCATCACGCCGGAGGGGACGCGGAACAAAACCGGGCGATTACTGCGCGCCCATCCCGGCGCAGTTTTACTGGCAGTCCGCTCCGGAGCGCCGATCCTTCCCGTTGCGCACTGGGGAGGGGAAATTTATCTAAAGAATCTCAAGCAACTCAAACGCACCGATTTTCACATCCGCGTCGGGGAGCCTTTCCGTTTGAAAGTGGAAAGAGGGAGGATGTCAAAGGAGGTCCGCCAGCAGATCGCGGACGAGATGATGTACCGGGTGGCGGAGTTGCTTCCGCAGGAATACCGCGGCGCCTACGAAAAAGTGCCCGAGGGTATGGGGGCGTTTACGGAGACGATCAGGCTGTAAGCGAGTAAAGCACCGTAGATATCAAAACTGGCTATCCAAGTAGGACAGCCAGTTTTTTTGAATCATATTTTGGTTGATATAAGGCGAAGTCACTTCTTTTCAGCAAAACGAAAGCTAAAACCGTTTTGAATAATCAATGAAACCCTTCAATTCCTACTCATTCCCTGTCATTTACCAAAAGCGAATATCTCTTTACCGATGGCAAATATCAATAATTCATCCGACGAGACCATTAACTGCC
>JBFYRY010000112.1:0-11024 GCA_041302025.1 Chloroflexota bacterium
TTAACCCTGTTCTTCCAGTAACTCTTTCGCCTTCTTCGTCTGCTTGCCGCGCTCGTCCGTTTTGAGAATACGCTTGCGGATGCGATACGATTCGGGCGTGACTTCGAGCAGTTCGTCGTCAGAGAGATACTCCACCGCCTCGTCCAGGGACATGCGCCGGGGCGGAGTGAGGCGGATTTCCATGTCCGCACCCGCCGAGCGGATATTCGTCAAATGCTTCTTCTTGCAGACGTTGATGGGCATATCCTGTCCGCGGGCGTTCTCGCCGATGACCATGCCCTCATAGACCGCGACGCCGGGTCCCACAAACAACGTGCCGCGTTCTTCGGCGTTCTTCAGGGCATATGCTGTGGTGTCACCCTCCTCCCACGCGACCAGCGAACCGGTCTGCCGCGTGGACATCGGTCCCGACATTTCATCGTAGCCGTGGAAGATGGTGTGCATGACACCCGCACCGCGCGTGGATGTGAGGAACTGATAGCGGAAGCCGAGCAGACCGCGCGTGGGGGCGATGTAGACCATGCGCGTCATCCCCTGACCCGCGTCATGCATCTCCTGCATAAGCGCTCGTCTCACCCCGAGCATTTCCACCACCGCGCCGACGGTCTCGTTGCTGGTCTCGATATGGACTTCTTCGTACGGTTCGAGCAGTGCGCCATCATCCGCCTTGTGGAAAATGACCTCCGGGCGTGAGACCTGGAACTCGTATCCTTCACGTCTCATCGTCTCGATGAGGATGCCGAGGTGCAATTCACCGCGTCCCGAGACGAGGAAATTTTCAGCGGACTCTGTTTCCTCCACACGCAAGGAAACGTTGGTACGCAGTTCCTCGAACAGGCGCTCGCGCAGATTACGCGATGTCCCCCACCTGCCTTCCCTGCCCGCGAACGGCGATGTGTTGACGCCAAACGTCATGCGGACAGTGGGTTCCTCCACTTTGATGGTAGGCAACGCAATGGGATTGGTCGGATCGGCAAGCGTTTCTCCGATGGCGATTCCGTCAAGACCGGCAAAGGAAACAATGTCTCCGGCGCTGGCTTCTTCGATCTCGATCTTGTTCAAGCCCTGGAATGTGTAAAGGTACTTGGCAGATTCGTTGAGGGTACGCCCATCGGCGGTGAGACGGGCAAGACGCTGACCGGCTTTGATCTTGCCCGCAAAGATACGCCCGATGGCAGTCACGCCGCGATAATCGTCATAGCCCAGCATGGTGACCAGCACTTGTAAAGGCGCTTCGAGGTCCACTTTCGGGGCGGGGATCTTATTGAGGATGACATCGAACAAGGGTTGCAGGTCAGGTCCGAGATCCGGCGAAAGACCCGCCTTGCCGGCAGTCGCCTGAGCGTAAACTACGGGGAAGTCCGCCTGTTCTTCGCTGGCACCCAATTCGATGAACAGGTCAAAGGTTTCGTTGAGGACGCGGGAGGGTTCGGCGTCCTTGCGGTCCACTTTGTTGATGACCACAACAGCCTTGTGTCCCATTTCGAGCGCCTTCTTGAGCACGAAGCGCGTCTGCGGCATGGGACCTTCCGCCGCGTCCACGAGCAGGAGCACACCATCCACCATGTTCATGACGCGTTCCACTTCCCCGCCGAAGTCGGCGTGACCGGGGGTATCCACGATGTTGATCTTGATGGATTTGCCGGTTTTGGGATCGTTTAAGTGGATGGCGGTATTTTTCGCAAGAATGGTGATGCCGCGTTCGCGTTCGAGGTCGTTAGAATCCATGACTCGTTCGGCGACTTGCTGGTTATCACGGAAGGTATGGGACTGGCGCAGGAGACCGTCCACGAGCGTGGTCTTGCCGTGGTCCACGTGCGCGATGATGGCGATGTTACGGAGGTCGGTTCGTTCGATTATCATTTTTTACACCTAATTTCAATATGTCGTTGCGAGCCCGAGCGAAGCGAGTGGCGAAGCAATCTCCTCATTCTTAGGGGTTGCTTCGTCGGACTTCGTCCTCCTCGCAACGACATGTAGTTTACACACACAAAAACCCCCGACGGGGAAGCCGAGGGTTTTTCCTTTTCGTTCGGCGTGCGGGTGGTATTTTATCAGAGTTTCAGGGAGTTCGGAAGTCCGAGACCTCCGAGTTCTTTAAGAACTCGGAGGTCTGGTTTTGCTGCCTCTTGCGGCGTTCTTATATGCCGCCCAGATATTCAAGGGGTGGGTTATTTTTTCGTAAAGAAAGAAGTAGTGCTTTCCCATATGCACTTCGCTGGGGGCAAGCCCCCAGACCCCCGCTTCAGTTTTTCAGAACTCCAGGAACCAGAATTTCAGCACTATTGCGAGCAAGCACAACACGAAAACCGATGTTGTTGTTACGATTGTTCGGGTTGTTCCTGTTGCGATATGCCGCGCGCACGTTCTGTGATTCATTGTTGAACGAGCCACCGCGCAGAACACGGTGCTTTCAACTGGACCCCGCAGTTTTATGCGATCCTCATCGCGAATTGCCAGATTAGTAATGTGCTCAATTTATTTCACCCGCCTGCGGCGGTAGGGAAAAGACTCAGATTTTCAGAGTGCAGATTATCAGATTTCAGAGTATTCACGAGAGACGCGGAGCAAGCACAACACGAAAACCGATGTGGCTGACACGATTGCGCGGGCCGAGCCTGAGGCGGATCGCCGCGCGCACGCTCAGCGATCCAAAGTAGAACGAGCCGCCGCGCAAAACACGGAGAACATCATCCCCCGCTTTCAAATTTTCGCGACCATCTCTTGGGTTATAAGGATACTTGAAATCAGGGGCACCCACTTCTTTGCCCCACAGACTGGCTGTCCATTCCCAAACATTTCCAGCCATGTCACATACACCATAAGGCGAGTCGCCCACTGGAGAATACGCCCCTACTGGCGTAGTGCCCCCTATTCCAGTATCCTTTGAATTGCAGTTGGCTGGGTTGAATTCGTTTCCCCAAGGATACTCGAACCCACCTGTGCCGCTTGCGGTTTTCTCCCATTCTGCCTCGGTGGGTGCACGGAAAATTAAACCACCTGGCGCATCCTTTCCAAACTGTTTCATCAACCAATCGAAATAAGCCAATCCATCTGCCCAAGCCACCTGAACAACCGGATGCTTGGATAGTCCGTCAATATTCGTTTTTGATCCACGCGGATGTTTCCAGTCCGCTCCTTCGGTCTTTGTCCATTCTTTGCCATTCCAAGCCCAACCGAATCCTTCCTGCTCTGCAAGTGTGGAATAAGAAGTTGCTTTTACAAATTTCTCAAATTGCTCATTGGTCACCGGAAAGCGCGCCATCAAAAAGTCATAAGGAATGTTTAATTTATGCTGTGGTCTTTCATCATCGGAAGCAAGTTTATTCTCTTTCTTACTTCCCATCAAAAATTCACCGTGCGGCACTTTGACGAATTCAATTCCGCCAAAGGTCCAGGTTTTTACTTTGGCGGGCGGCGGCGTGAACGCAGAGCCTGCATATTCCGGTGGGATAAAAAGATCAAGATCAGAATCGGCGGGAGGTGTTTCAACCGATGGTGAAATCTTACGAGGCGCTGGCGCAAATTCAACTTTTTTACCGACATGAGCAATGTCAGTGGAAATACTCAGTTTGTTTGCACGGATTTTCAGGCTGGCGATCAGGCGCTCATAGGCATCCGGGCGTTCCGATGCTGGAAAGTAATTCAGCCATTGCCAAGTACGCAGGCTTCGCGGCATCTCGCATTCTTCAAGTTTCAGTGGAATAACAAAGATGGTATCTTCCGTCATATTCAACGCAACATCCAAAACGCGGCGCAACTCCCTTTGGATATAGCCTTCCTTGTTCACGGAATTATTCGTAAGAAAAACCAAAACAATATGAGAAGTCTCCACCGCCTTTTCAATCTCCATGTTCCAGTCCTGGCCAGGCAGGAGTTTCTTTTCATCCAACCAAGGATCAATCCAATCTTCAGCGCCAAGCTTTTGATAAAGTTCGCGCACAACGGGTTTGTCATGAGAGGAATGGCAGAGAAAAACTTTGAGTTGTTTTGGTGCTTCGGGCATAAAGGCGCTCCCCGCGCAATGAAGTTTCCAAAATTATACGCCATCGAATGGATTAATGCTATAATCCCCCCACTATGAGATACGAACGTTCCGGCAACATGTTCCTGTGCATTGGGATGCGCGGCTTTATCTACGAGGGGATCCTCGAATCGCGCCTGTTGCCCGGATGAGATAAGTCCGTTTTGTCGTCACCTCACGCCGCAGTCGCCTGCGGCGTTTTTGTTTAATAATGCCTGTCATTCTGAGCGAAGCGGCGACACTTGCACCGCACGCACACTTGCCCTGGCGGGCGGTGCCGGGGAGGCAGGTGAGAATCTCCGTCAAAGCGCAAGAGACTCTTCGCCGCTCCGCGGCTCAGAGTGACAAGTTACAATGGAGTACACATGATCTCGATCACCGTTTCAAATGCCACCATCATCCTCGGCGCCCGCGCCATTTTCCGCGACCTGAGTTGGGAAGTTCAGCACGACCAGAAGATCGGGCTGATCGGTCCGAACGGCGCAGGGAAGTCGTCGTTGTTCAAGTTGATCACCGGCGAACACGCCCCTGAAAAAGGCGGGACGGTCATCCGCGCCAAGGGGGTGACGGTGGGCTACCTGCATCAAGACCCCGAGTTCAACCCCGAGCGCAGTGCCATCTCGCTGGCGCTGGAGGGAAATCCGCGCGTGGCGGAGATCGATGAAGAGTTGAAGCGCATCGAGAAGAAACTCGGCGAACCGGAAATCTATGGCGACGCCAAAAAACTCGAGCGGACCCTGAATGCCCAGCACAAATTGCTCGAAGAATTCGAGTCGCTGGGCGGCTTGAATTACGAGTCACGCGTGCGGGAGTTGTTGCGCGGGCTGGGATTGCCTGAGTCAGATTTCGAGAAACCGATCCGTGCGTTGAGCGGCGGGCAGAAGAAACTGATCGGGCTGGCACAATTGCTGTTGGCGCGCCCGTCCGTTCTGCTGTTGGACGAGCCGGATAACCATCTCGATATGCCCGGGAAAGCCTATCTCGAAAAACTCATCATCGAATATCCCGGCGCGGTGGTCATCATATCGCATGACCGATACATTCTGGATGCCGTCACCACGCACATTGCAGAGATCGAAGACGGCAGGATCACAACCTTCATCGGTAACTACACCGAATACATCGTGGACAAAGAGGAACGACTTGCGCGGCAGGAGGAGTTGTATCAGATCCAACAGCGCGAGATCGGGCGGATGGAAATGGCGCTGAAACGATATAAACAATGGGTTGTGTTCAACGATAAATTTGCCACTCGCATTCACAACATGGAAGCGCGCATCGAACGCATCGAGAAGATCGACAAACCCGTTCTTGAACGCCGCAGGATGGATCTGGAACTGAACGGCTGGCGCGGGTCGAATCAGGTGCTGGAGTTTGAGGGCATTACCAAGGAATTTTCTCATCGCAAGGTGCTGAACAACCTGAACTTCCTTATCCGGCATGGCGAGCGGGTGGGGTTGATCGGCGCGAACGGCGCGGGCAAGTCCGTGCTGTTGCGGTTGATTTTGGGAAAAGAACAACCCACCAACGGCGAGATCAAGATCGGTCCCAGCGTGAAGGTCGGGTACTATGCCCAGGAACACGACACACTCGATTTCAACCAATCCGTGATCGACGCGGTGCGGCTGGCGGGCAATATGAGCGAGGGACGCGCCGTCTCTTTGCTCACCCGCTACCTGTTCACGTATCAACAGGCGACTCAAAGAATCGGGTCGCTTTCGGGCGGAGAACGGAGTCGATTGCAATTGGCTCTGCTCGTCCTCTCAGGCGCGAACTTCCTCCTGCTCGACGAGCCGACCAATAATCTCGACATCGCATCCGCCGAAGTGTTGGAGAATGCTCTCGAAGAATTTAACGGGACCGTGCTGGTTATTTCGCATGACCGCTACTTCCTCGACCGCACTGTGAGTCGCATCTTCGCGCTGGAGAACGCGTCCATCACCGAGTACATCGGCGGGTACAGCGATTACGCGGCTTCGAAAAGACCCTAAAGGTTTCTCGAAAAAAACCTTTAGGGTCTGATCATGTCATTTCGGAGCGAAACAGGTCAAGGCGTAGCGTGAGGCGTCACGGGTTCAGGAATACTTCCTGGCTGTACACGTAAAACAATCCGGGGATCCGGTCGTCATCCTGCCGAATGGTCAGGCGCGCCAGCGTGGGCTCGCTCACCAGATACGGGATGCCAATCTCGAACAACTGCGGATCCTTATCCTCGACGGTCAGGGCTTGCAAGCCGAGGGATTTGCCGCCGGGACCCTGCACCTCGAAGATGACCGGCTGGAGGCTGAGGGGCCATACGTCCCCGCGCACGTTCATGACGCCGCCGAAAACTGGTTCCGTTAAATAGGGGCTGAACACCCCAACCGATTCGAACGGATTGCCCGCTGGGTTGATCAGATTGCCCCCCGAAGAAAGCAACAACACGTGCACAGAGTTCAGCGCCGTGATCCTGCCCTCCTTATCGCGGGTGCTGACGGTGAGGCGGCCCAGTTCGCCCACGCCGGGGATCTCGAACGGGATCTTGATGAATTCATACGTGCCATTCTGGTTGGGCAGAACACGCCTCACGATCTGCGATACCAGCCTGCCGTCCTCCCCGAACAGGTCGATCTGCACCAACGCGCTGTCTCCCGCGATCACATCCATTTTCAATTGGACCGGCGAGACCACTCTCGACATCGGTCCCGGCGCCAGGAATTGTATCTGCGCGCGCCGGTGCGCCGGGATGGCGGTGGGCGTGGCGGTGGGCAATGCCGTGGTGGTGGGTTCGGGTGTTGGAGATTCGGTCGGTATGAGCGTCCCGGTCGGCGCATCGGTGGGGATGGATGCGAGGACGGTCCCGGTCGCGGCGAGGTTCGCTCCTTCGGCGGTCATCGCAATGATCGTCGGCAGGTACTCGGGCGGGATGGGCGTCGGGAGCGGCGTCGAGGCAGAAGGCGCCAGGGAGGAACAGCCAGATAGAAGTCCAAGGATGGAGGCGAGGATGATGAGTTTTCGTTTCATGCGAAGGATTTGTTCACTCATGTTATGTACCGTCCCGAAGGCGTTGTCCTGAGCCTGCCGAAGGGTTCGGGTGATAAGCAAGCCCAATCGGGAAAGCCTTCGGGACGTTCTGCATAGATGAGTTATTCAACAAGTCCAATGGCGTATGGATGCACCATTGGACTTGTTCGAGTCGAGCATTGGCGATCGATTTTTACAGCCCGTAGATCTCGCTGTATTTCTTTGTCAAATAGCGGACATACGGCTCGGGCGTGATCTTCGAACCGGTGACCTTTTGCACGAGGTCCTGCGGGTCGTATTTGTGTCCGTGCTTGTGTACCTTTTCTCTCAGCCAGCCCAGAAGGTCATCGAATTTGCCCTTGCGGGTCTGCTCGTCGAGATCCTTGATATCCTTGTTGATCTTTTCCCACAACTGAGCGGAAACGAGATTGCCCAGCGCATACGTGGAGAAGTAACCGATCATGCCGCCGGACCAGTGGATATCCTGCAAAACGCCTCTCGCGTCGTTGGGCGGGGTAATGCCGAGATATTCCTGCATCTTGGTATTCCACAGGTCGGGCAGGTCTTTTATGGCGACTTTGCCTTCGACCATGGCGATCTCCAGTTCGAGGCGGAGCATGATGTGCAGATTGTAGGTGGCTTCGTCCGCATTGACACGGATGAGCGAAGGCTCCACTTTGTTGATGGCTTTATAGAAGGACTTCACGCTCACACCGTCCAACTGCGAGGGGAAGGTCTTTTTGAGCGCCGGGAAGAAATGCTCCCAGAACGGCAGGGAACGTCCCACGAGGTTCTCCCACATGCGCGACTGCGACTCGTGGATCGCAAGCGATGTGCCGCCCGCCAGCGAAGTCCGCTCGTATGCCGGGTTGACGCCCTGCTCGTACATGGCGTGACCCGATTCGTGCATGGTGCTGAACAGGGTCGCCATGGGGTTATCCGCTTCGAAGCGGGTCGTGATGCGGACATCGTTCACGCTGAAGGTTGTCTCGAACGGGTGCGGCGCCCTGTCCTGTCGTCCGCGCTTCCAGTCATAACCGAATTTGGTGATGATGGTTTCGCCAAAGGACCACATCTTTTGTTCGTTATATTTTTTGTGAAGGAAATCGTCCCTGACCTGCCTGCTGGATGCAATGGCTTTGATCAGTTTGACCTGTTTGGGACGCAGGGCATCGAAGATATCCTTCACTTCCTGCGTCTTCATGCCGGGCTCGTAATCGTCAAGCAGGGTGTCATAGGGATGATCGGCGGGCGGGAAGAATGAAATATATTTCTGGACCAGTTCCACCACCTTTTCAAGGTGCGGGCGGAAAATGGAAAAATCCGACTTGCCCCTTGCCTCCACCCAGGCTTCGAAAGCCTTCGACGAAACGATCGCCTGCTCCGCGACGAATGCGGGCGGCACACGCTTCGACTTATCGTAGTTCCGGGCGGCAACACGGATCATCGAGGCGTCATCCGAATTCGGGTCGGCGCCGGCGAATTCCTGTTTCACGTCTTCGATCAGTCTGCCCACTTCATCGGATGTGAATTTTTCCTGCGCGATCTTGCCAAGCGTGGCAAGTTGTTGACCGCGCGCTTCGCCGCCCATCGGCGGCATGTTGACCTGCTGGTCCCAATCCAGAACAGATGCGGCTCTGCCGATATCAGACACTTCGCCGAGCAATTCCTTCAGTTGATTCAATTTTTCAGACATGGGAACTCCTGTAGTGAGGGATGATATACCAATGCGGACGGAATATTTCCAGCGCCGTCTATTCTAACGCAAAAGGAGCGGGGTCACCCGCTCCTTAAGTGTTATTCGTAACGGAGCGCTTCGACCGGCTCCAGGTTCGCGGCCCGATTTGCCGGGTAGATCCCGAAGAACAAACCGACCGCCGCCGAGAAGATCGTGGCGAGCAATACCGCGTCCACACCCACCAGGGGCGTAAAGGCGGTGCCGCTTGCTTCGGCGATCCGCCCGACGATGTATGAGATCAGCCAGCCGAGCATGATGCCAATGATCCCGCCGATCAGGCTCAGCAGGGATGATTCGGTCAGGAACTGTGTGAGGATGTCGCGTTTGCGCGCTCCAAGCGCCTTGCGCAAGCCGATCTCGCGCGTGCGCTCCGTCACCGAGACCAGCATGATGTTCATGATGCCGATGCCGCCCACCAAAAGCGAGATACCCGCGATACCTCCAAGGAAGATCGTGAGGATGCCTGTAATGGACTGGAAGGTTGCCAGCAGGTCCTGTTGTGTAAAGACCGTGAAATCATCGGCGCCGACCGGCGTGCGATGGCGGGTGCGAAGGATGGATGCGATCTCCTCCGATGCCTGTGTCACCACATCGCCGCTGACCGCCTGCACAAAGATGATATCCACCCGGTCACTGGTGCTCCGGCGGATGAGGCGCGTCTGCGCCGTGGTGAACGGGACGAGCACCACATTATCCTGGCTCCCGAACGAACCGCCGCCTTTCGACTCGAGCACACCGAGCACACGGAAGGGCTGTCCTTCGATGCGGACCGTTTCACCGGTCACGCCGTCGGAATGGCCGAATAAAGTCTCTGCAACTTCGGGCCCAAGCAACACCACGGAGGCGCGCCCGAGCATGTGTTCTTCCGTAATAAATTCACCTTCGGTGATATTGTAGTTACGCACCTGGAAATATTCAGGCGTCACGCCAAGGATCTGGGGCGCAGTCTGCTCGCCGCCGAACGATACGACGCCGTTCCCCTGCAGGGCTGGCGCGACCGCTTCCACCGAAGGTGCGGCAAACTGATCACGGAGAGCCTCTGCATCACCCAGTGTCAACGGCTTGGGATTACGAACATTGTCGCTCATGTCGCCGCGGAAAACGAACAACAAATTTGTGCCGATGCCGCTGATCGAGCCGGTAATGGATGCCTGCGCACCCTGTCCCACCGCAAGCATGGCGATCACTGCCGCCACACCGATCACGATGCCAAGCACGGTCAGACCGGACCGGAGTTTGTTCCCGCTTAAGGATTCGAGCGCTTCAAGGAAAGCCTGTCCAATGCTCATGAGGCACCATCCAATAATCCATCGCGCAAACGGATGACGCGCTGGGTCTGCTCGGCGATCACAGGGTCGTGAGTGACAATGATCAAAGTAGTTCCGCTTTCTTTATTCAGGTTAAGCAGGAGATGCATGATCTCCTTGCCAACTTTCGAGTCAAGATTACCGGTCGGTTCATCTGCCATGATGATGGCGGGCTTGTTCACAATGGCACGCGCTATGGCAACGCGTTGTTGTTGTCCGCCCGAAAGTTCGTACGGACGATGCGTCATGCGGTCGCCGAGTCCCACTGCCTGCAAGGCTTCGATGGCGCGTTCGCGGCGGCCCTCAAGATTTCCGGAATATCGTAACGGCAATTCGACATTGGTAATGGCAGTCTGCCGCGAGAGCAGATTAAAACTCTGAAAAACAAACCCAACCTTGCGATTACGGACGCCTGCAAGCTGGTCATCACTCAAAGAGGCGACTGCCTCCCCATCCAAAAAATATTCGCCGGAGCTTGGGCGGTCCAGACAGCCAAGCGTGTTCATGAGCGTGGACTTCCCCGAACCGGAGGGTCCCATGATGGAGATCACTTCGCCGCGCCCGATCGTGAATGAAACGCCGCGCAATGCCTCCACCACCACTTCGCCCATCTGGTAGATCTTTTTTATGTCATGGGCTTCAATTACGTTAGACATGGTTACCCGCCAAACCCGCCGCCCGGAGGACCACCGCCGCCCGGACCCATGAACTCTGTCGGCGGATTCAAGATGATGAGATCGCCTTCCTTAATATCACCGCCTGCGATCACACTCATGGTGTCAGATGATGATCCAAGCCTGATCTCGGTTTTGACAGCCTGACCATCCACGAGCAGGTAGACTACGCGCTTGTTATCCGATAGGCGGACGGCACGATTCGGGACCAGCAGTTCATCCTTGATCTCTTTCACCACAATGTTCACCGCGGCGGTCATGCCGGGCTTGACCAGTTC
>JBFYRY010000363.1:0-3345 GCA_041302025.1 Chloroflexota bacterium
GGAGGAACCATGCCCTACGAAATGATACTGGCTGAAACCCGCGGACACGTCGGCATCATCACCCTGAACCGCCCGCAGGCGATGAACGCCCTCAACAACCGGCTGATGAACGAAGTCATGGACGCGCTCGAATCGTTCGACAGGGACGACAATATCGGCGCGATGGTCGTCACGGGGAATGAAAAAGCCTTCGCCGCCGGAGCCGACATCAAAGAGATGGCGGATAAAACCGTCCAGCAGATGACCGATGCCGACCACGTCTCGGTCTTTGGCAGGATACGCTCAGTGCAGAAACCGGTCATCGCCGCGGTATCAGGCTGGGCGTTGGGAGGCGGATGCGAGATCGCCCTGTCCTGCGACATGATCATCGCCTCCGACTCAGCCAAATTTGGTCAGCCCGAGATCACCATCGGCGTCATCCCCGGCGCAGGCGGCACCCAGCGGCTCGTCCGCGCGGTGGGTAAAGCCCTCGCCATGGAAATGATCCTCAACAACCGCACACTCACCGCGCAGGAAGCCCAGCAGTATGGATTGGTGAACCGCGTCGTCCCCATCGGCGACTATCTGAACGTCGCCATTCTTCTGGCGGATGAGATCGCATCACGCGCCCCGCTGGCTGTCCGCGCCGCGAAGAGGCTGATCAACCACTCATACGACTCCCTCCTCCAGGACGGACTCGCCGAAGAGAAGCGGACCTTCTACGATTTGTTCGACACTGCCGACCAGAAGGAAGGCATGCAGGCATTCATCGAAAAACGGAAACCAAACTGGACAGGTAAATAACATGTCTGGGTACGAAGAACTGAAACCCGCATTCGAAACCCTGGGGCTGACAGACAAGCCGGTCATCGTCCATGCATCACTGAAACCTTTCGGGCATGTGCAAGGCGGCGTGGATACCGTTCTACAACTCGTGATGGAATCGTTCAAAAGCGTGATGATGCCCGCGTTCACCTACAGGACCATGATCACCCCCGAGGTGGGACCTCCCAACAACGGCATCAAATACGGCGCCGAAAAAGACCTCAACAAAATGGCACAGCCCTTCACGCCCGCCATGCGCGCGGATGTGATGATGGGCATGCTTTCCGAAACCCTGCGCATCCATCCCGCCGCCAAACGAACATCGCATCCCATCCTTTCGTTTGCCGGGATCAAGTCAGATGAATATCTCAACGCGCAAACGCTCTACGAACCGCTGGCTCCCATCGGCGCGCTGTCTGAGGCAGGTGGATGGGTGGTGCTCATCAACGTCGGGCACGATTCGAATACCAGCATCCACTACGGAGAGAAACTTGCCGGGCGCAGGCAGTTCACGCGCTGGGCGCTGGTCGGTGACCGCGTGGTGGAATGTCCCGGCTTCCCCGGCGATTCGACCGGCTTCACTGCCATCGGCGAGTACATCAAGCCCGATACCCTTCGCGTGGATATCGGCAACGATGCCTTCATCCAGGCTGTTTCGCTAAAACGCCTGTTGGATGCGGTGGGGGAAATGCTCAAAAAGAATCCGCTGGCATTGCTGTGCCAGCGGGATGATTGCGAACGATGTAATGCGGTGAGAGGGATGTTGTAGGACGAGAGTTTATCTCGTCTCATGTTTTACTGGAATGTAATTTCCTCCACGCGCCAGTTCTCCTCGCCCAGCAGTTTCTTCAGCCGCTCGAGCAGTTCGGGGCAGATGCGCGTGGTGTCGTTGGGGAAATCGATCAGGTAGCCCGAGCCGTTCTCGAACACCTGAAAACTGAACCGGTCCCGCCCGTGGAATGAGATGAGCGTGCCGTAGATCGTTTTGATGCGGCGCTTGTCGCGGTCCTTGTCGCCAGTCGAGCGCAGATTGACCGTGATCTGTTGCGGCGGATGTTCCCTGTCCTGCGGCGTTGCCAGCGGGATGTAGATGGACGAGACCAGCGCTTCACGCGTGACATCAGCCTGATCCTCATCAACATCATTTGTCGCCGCTGGAACGGTTTCCAGTTGGACGCGCGGCGGAGTGACCTCTTCCGTTTTCTTGAACTTCGGCTCCGGCTTGGACGCGACGACGGCATCCTCAAACGACGGCTGCCATTGCGTATCCCAATCATCGGGGAAGTTGTCGGGCGGAGGCGGCATCCCATCGAGGTCGGGTGTGTAGGATGCGGCAGGTTGTTCAGCGACTTGACGCACCGGTTGCGGGACGCTCGGCTGGGTCGGAATATTCTTCGTCAACGGTCCGTTCTGTTTGGGCGGTTGGATCGCCTGTTTTACGGGATCAGGCTTGGGCGCGACGAAACTCGATTTGGGTTGAGTCGATTGGATCTTGAGGTCTCGGACGTGGCTGTCTGGTTTGGGCTGGGATAACGCCTCTACAGCGGAATCAGGCATCGGCTTGGAATGAGGCGCAGAGCCTGCACTGAGCGAAGTCGAAGTGTCCTTCAGCGGTTCGAGGATGCGTATCTCTGTCCGCACGGTATCCACCAGAATTTTCGGCGGCGTGCTATTCGTATCCACCTTGCCTTCGACGATCACGATCTGACCGACCATCATCTGCTCGTGGTATTGAGTCCAGGTGCGCGGAAAGAGCACAAGGTCGAAGTTGCCCTGGATGTCTTCGAGCGTGACAAAACCCATCGGCTTGTTGGTTTTGGTCGTGTACGGGCGGACGTTGGTGACGAGACCCGCCACGCGGACTTTCTCTTCGTGCGCCGCTTCACCGAGTTGACCGGAAAAATAACTGACGATCTGCCGGAAGGTTTCCTGATACGGCGTGAGCGGATGATCGGAGATGTACAGCCCGATGAGTTCGCGCTCCCAATTGAGCATCTCGCGTTTGTCCACGTTGTTGACTTCGGGGAGTATGATCTCCTCGACCACACCGGTGGCTTCGCCGAAGAGGGACATCTGTCCCGCTTCCGCCGCGCGGAAATGGTTGTTGCTGATGGAGACGACGCGGTCAAGCGAGGCAAGCAACGCGGCGCGATTGCCAAAGTTATCCATCGCACCGACTTTGATGATGCACTCGAGGGCGCGCTTGCCGACCGCGCGCAGGTCCACGCGGCGGGCGAAGTCGTTGAGGTCTTTAAATTTGCCGTTCGCTTCGCGTTCGTTGATGATGAGCCCGACCGCGGCTTCACCGACGTTCTTTACCGCTCCGAAACCAAAGCGGATATTGGGCTTGCCTTCGATGTCTTCGATGTCAAAGTCCCAGTGCGAGGCGTTGATCTCCGGCGCAAGCACAGGCACGCCCATACTGCGCGCATCCGCAACATAAAGCGCCACCTTCTCGGTCTGGCTGGCGGAGGCGGTGAGGGTCGCCGCCATGAACTCGGCGGGATAGTGCGCCTTGAGGAAGGCGGTCTCGACCGCGAT
>JBFYRY010000113.1:0-10979 GCA_041302025.1 Chloroflexota bacterium
CACGAGATTGACGATGGATGATTTGCCCGCGCCTGTCGCACCCAGGATGGCTACGGTCTGACCTGGCTCTGCGACGAAGTCCACGCCTCTTAACACGGACCCGTTGTTGGTCCCGTTGAAATGAAAGTTGACTCCCTCGAAGCGGATCCGCTGTCCGCGCCCCTCGGGCAGACTCAGCGTCTCGGGCGCATCCTGCACCTCAGGGACGACATCCAATACTTCGTTGATGCGTTCTGCGGAGGCGGTCCCTGCCGCAACGACATTCGCCAGCATAACCATGATTCCCAGTGGTCCCATGGTGGTATGCAGGTAATTGATGAACGCCACGATCTGTCCAACCGAAACATCGCCTCGTATGGATTGGATGCCGCCTGCCCAGATCACGATCACAATGCCGATGTTGACCAGCATGCCCATCATTGGGAACAGAGTCGCCATGAACCGCATCACGCGGATGTTTTGATCCGTGTAATCTTCGTTGACCTCTGCAAAGCGTTCACCCTCATGCTCTGCACGGACGAAGGCTTTGACCAGACGCACGCCTGAGATATTCTCCTGCAAGACCGTGTTGAGGCGGTCCAGTTTCTTCAGGACGATCATGAACAACGGTCCCATGCGGGTGATGAAGAAGGCAATGACCACGAAAGTCACCAACAACACTGGTAAGACCATCAATGCCAGGCGGCTGTCCGTGATGAACATCAGGATCAGACTCCCCAGCATCAGCAGTGGGGCGCGTGTCCCGATCCGCAGTGAGACTTGCACCATGCGCTGAAACGCGGTCGTGTCACTGGAGAGTCGCACCATCAATTGACCTGTGTTGATGTGGTCGAGATTGCCAAACGAGAAGGATTGGATCTTGAGAAAGAGCGCTTCGCGGATGTCCCTTGCCACGCTCTCGCCGACCTGAATGGAAAAATAGTTATTCCCAAGCGCGAACAGTACCTGAAACACAGATATGCTTAACATGAGAATGGTCGTATTGATAACCACTTGCATGTTGTTTTGGTTAATACCCTGATCAATGACGCGTTGGATCAGGCGCGGGATGGCGAGATCCATCAATACAACAGCGAGGAGTAGAGCCAGCGAAGCAAGGCTCCACCGCCAGTAGGGTTTGATAAAGTGTAGGAGTTTTTTGATATGGGTCATAGGTTGTAAATATTCATCTTGATTCAAGCATTTTCTTCATAATATCCATCGCTTTTGCAATGGTATCCAATTCGTCCACAGATAGGGTGCCCATTTGTTCCTTCATCCAACCACGGGTTTCCTTGAACACAGTGTCCAGCAGGGCGTTGCCTTCGTCTGTCAATTCCAATTCCACATAGCGGCGATCTGTTGTGCTGTGGATGCGGGTCAGCAATCCTTTTTTAACCAGCACATCCACTGCCTGGCTGATGGCAGGACGGCTTATATTCTTGGCGGTTGCCAGTTCGCTTATGGAACCGTTCCCGCGCCGCACATAGCGCAGCACATGGAATTGCTCGACTGTGATGTCAAACGTCCCTGTGGCGGTGTCGCGAATATGGGAGCGGACAAAATTCCACAGAGGCGGCACCGTTTCCCAGAAGCGGTCAATGGCTTGCTCTCGCAGTTGATCAGAAGAGGTCATATCTGCCTTTCAAGTATTATTTAATCTGATTAATAGTTAAGTATTGAAACTATTTTATTCCCCACATCTGAAGCCGTCAAGTTTATGAAACAGACAAATCGACCTGCTGCCACTTCCTCACTGAGTTGACGAGAAATATTTTTTTGCAATCTTTTAATTCATCCACTCGAATAACTCTCTCCTCCACTTGACCTGTTTCCAGTAAATACGCACGGAACGTGCCTGCGAGCACTCCGCAGGAGATGGGTGGAGTATAAAGTTTGCCGTCCATTTCGACGACGAGGTTGCCAATGGTGAATTCGGTCAGCTCGCCGTGTTCGTTGTAGAGGAGAACGTCGTCACAGTCGGGGAAATATTTTCGGGCGGTATCGTACACTTCGCGGTGGGTGGTTTTGTGGAAGAGGAAGACATTCCCTGAGTTGATCGGCTCTTTGGCAAGACAAACCTTCATAGGCGGTTGATTGTCTGGTTTTTGGAATGGTTTGCCTTCGTGACTCAGTTTTCCGTTTTTGTCGAGCAGAAGTCTCACGCGTTGCGGGGATGTGAATTGGGATGAAATTTCGTCGAGGTAGGTTTCGATATGTAGGGGCGAGAGAACCTCGCCCCTACGTGAAATTGGAAAGCCAAAATATTCCGCTGAATCTAATAGGCGAGCGATATGTTTTTCTCGCAAATAGAAACCGTCTTCAGGAGTCCACAGCATGGTTTCGAGCAGGGAGAACTGCGGAGGTGACTCGGTCAGCACGCGGGCTTTGAGCAGGGCTTCGGCGTATTCGTCCGTGCTGGTCGAGTCCCAGACGATGCCGCCGCCGACGCCGTATTCGGCTGTTTGAGATTCTTTATCAATCAACGCGGTGCGGATAGCCACATTAAATGTTGCTTTGCGGTTTGGCGCGATATAACCGATGCTTCCTGTGTAAATTTTGCGCGGTGTCGTTTCAAGTTCAGAGATGATCCGCATTGTGCTGACCTTCGGTGCGCCTGTGATGGATGCACATGGGAAGAGTGCCTTGAAAATGTTTGTAATCGAAGCGGATGTCGTTGCTTTCACAGTGGATGTCATCTGCCAGAGGGTGGGATATTTCTCAGTGGTGAACAGTTCAGGGACGTGAACGCTCCCGAGTTTTGCAATGCGTCCCAAATCGTTGCGGATCATGTCCACGATCATGACGTTCTCGGCGCGATTCTTTTCGGAGTTGCGCAGCCAGTCGGCTTTTTCTTTATCTTCGCCTGTCGTGCGCCCGCGTTTGACCGTTCCTTTCATGGGGCGACCTGTGATCATATCGCCGTCAAGTTGAAAGAAGAGTTCGGGTGAAGCGGATGCGATGACATAACGACCAGTGTCGAGATAGGCGGCGTGATTGTTTTGAGTTTGAGCGAGATGGAGGAAGAAGTTCCAGGGGTCGGTGTGGAAGTCCGCTTGCAGGCGCATCGTGTAATTGACCTGGTAGGTGTGCCCGTGTGCAATGTGATCTTTGACTTGTTCGATGGCTGAGTTGTATGTGTCGCGGTCAACGGTTGGGGACCAGGTCAAGGCTGGTTTGGGAGAGGCAGGCTTGGGCAGGGAAATGAAGCGTGGTGCGGGGTAGAGTCCGAACCAGAGGATGGGAAATCCGCCCTTCGACTGCGCTTCGCTCCACTTAGGGAGGACGGCAAGTGCCTTGTCAAATGCGGGCGCGGCTTCGTAACTCAGAAATCCCGCGGCGTGCCAGTCGTTGACACGCGTCAGTCTTTCGATCTCATGCAGTGCGGGGATGACATCGTCAAGTTCGTGCACGCTGATGATTTGATGCGGGTTGGAAAAATAAAGCCACTCGCCATTTTGCTTGAGGATGATTTCGTTGATCTGTGGTTCAATTGGGTCCATGTTCAAACTCAAACAAATTGTACCCCGTTGGCTGCCTGCGTTGGTTGTGATGTCTGTCATATTTTTGTTCTCATCCCAGCCATCGGAAAAACTTCCCGATCTTGGCTGGGCAGACCGCATCTTCAAAAAAGGCGGACACATGCTCGGCTATGGGTTGCTGGCACTGTCCTACTGGCATGGATTTGGATGGGACAGGCGGAAACGTCCGCTGGCATGGTTGTTCGCGGTGTTGTATGCGGCGACCGATGAATTCCATCAATCGTTTGTTGGCGGACGGTATCCATCAGTTTGGGATGTGTTGGTTTTCGATAATCTTGGCGCTTTGATCACGTTGTGGTTCACAGGACTGTTTATCAAACGAAAACGACCAGACGAAACTGTCTGATCGTTGCTAACAGCTAACCACCAAAAGCTAATAGCCAACCTACTCAAACTCGATCTCGATCTCTTCGTCCTCCGACCAGTCTTCCATGCGGTCGATCTCGATGTCGCTGAACAGGCTTTCCTGATGCGCCTGCACGCGGTAGCGTTTGATGAGTTCGAGCATGGCGAGGAACGTGACGACTACCTCGAGGCGCGAATTGCTGTCCTTGACCAGTGAACTGAAGGTGGCGCGTTGCACTTCCTTCATCATCTTCGAGATCATGTCGATCTTTTCGCGGATGGTCACACGCGGCGCGGCAATCACAGTGGCGAGCGGTTGCTTGGCTTTTTCTTTTGCGAATGCCTCTTCAGCCGCATCCACCAATTTTGCGAGCGTGATATTTGAAAGGTCAAGTTTCGGTTCCACTTTGGGCGGCGGCGCCACGCGCAGATATGTCCGCAGGTTGGCTAGCTCGCGGGCGTTCATCCATCCGCCGATCTCCTTGAAGCGTTTGTATAACCTCAACTGGTCAACAAGTGCCTGTCCTGCATCCTCTTCGCCAGCCTCACGCACAGGCGGACGCGGCAGTAACGCTTCCGATTTGATCTGGATCAGTTTTGCCGCGATCACCAGGAACGCGGAGATCTCGTCCGCGTTGAGTTGTTCCATGCTGTGGATGTACGAGAGATACTGGTCGGTTACAGACGCGAGCGAAACCGTCGTAATGTCCAGCTCGGCGTGCTCGATCAGGTTGAGCAACAGGTCGAGAGGTCCCTCGTAGACCGGGGTCTGCACACGGTAGTTCAACTGGCGTCCCAGCAGGTTTTCCATAGGGGTTAGATTATAGTAGACCTCACAGGTTTTGAAAACCTGTGAGGTCTCAGATATAATCATCTCATGCCCAATAAACTGACTCATCTTGATGAACACGGTCGCGCCAAAATGGTGGATGTCGGTCACAAGCCTGATACCGAGCGGATTGCGATTGCGCGCGGCGAAGTCCACATGAAGAAAGAGACGCTGGACCTAATACGCGCGGGACAAATTAAAAAAGGCGACGTGCTGACCATTGCACAGATTGCGGGAATCACCGCCTCAAAACGGACCTCGGACCTGATCCCGTTATGTCATCCTCTTCCACTCTCCAAAGTTGACGTGGACCTCGCTCTCGACGACTCGCTCCCTGGCATAGTCATCACCGCCACCGCAAAGGTGACTGGTAAAACGGGTGTCGAAATGGAGGCGCTGACCGCGGTCTCTGTGGCGGCGTTGACGGTCTATGATATGGCAAAAGCAGTTGAAAAGACGATGAAGATTCAGAATATAAGATTGATCGAAAAGCATGGCGGGCAGAGCGGAGATGTGGTGAATGAATAGGATCAAATTGTTGTTTTTTGCAACCATCCGTGACCGCGCGGGGACCAAATCCATGGAACTGGATGTCCCTGATGATATGACCGTGCAGGGCTTAATGGATAAAATTTCAACGGAATACCCGAAACTCAAAGAGTCCATGTCGAGCGTGCTGGTCACGGTCAATCGCGAGTATGCATTTGAGGATGCCGTTATCCCGCTGAACGCGGAGATCGGCATGTTCCCGCCGGTGTCTGGAGGATAACACCCCAACATGCAACCTTCTAACTTTCCAACGATCTATTCGATCACCGAAGACGAAATAGACTTGAACGACCTGCTCGCACAGATCACGCTCACGTCCACGGGTGCGGCGGCGATATTTACCGGCATGGTGCGCGGCGAGACGCTTCGACGAGACTCAGCTCAGGCTTCACGCGGCGAGACGCACGATACGGAGTATCTCGAGTATGAAGCCTATATCCCAATGGCGGAAGCGAAGATGAAGCAGGTCGCGGATGAGATCCGTGCAAAGTGGTCTGTCGTCGAAGGGATTGCCATTGTCCAACGCATCGGGAAGTTGTATCCCAAAACACCGACCGTGTTGATCGCCTGTACAGCCGCGCACCGCAATACGGGGGTCTTCGAAGCCGCGCGGTATGGCATTGACCGTTTGAAGGAGATTGTGCCGATCTGGAAGAAGGAAGTCGGTCCGAACGGGGAGGAGTGGGTGGAAGGGGATTACGTTCCGAAGGCGGGGGAGTAGGCGAAGTAACGGGCTGAGAAAAGGCTCATTAGTCAGAAGCAGGTATCGGCTTGGGAACGAAGCGGGGCACATCATCCAAAGCGTGACTTGTCGCAGAAATCGGGGTTTTAGTATTGCGAGAGTCGTTTTTGAATGTGAGGTGTCATGGAAAAAATTGTCATAACAGGCATGGGAACGGTCAATCCCTTGGGGTTGACGGTGGAGGAGAGTTGGCGGAATGCGGTCAACGGCATATCGGGTGTGGGACCGATCACGCTGTTTGATTCGTCTCCCTTGAATGTTCATTTTGCGGCGGAAGTGAAGAATTTTGTTCCTGAAAATTATATGGACGCAAAAGAGGCGCGCCGTCGTGACCGTTTCGAGCAGTTGGGTGTTGCCGCGGCGAAGGATGCCATTGCGAGTTCGGGGCTTGAGATCACGGATGCAAATTCCGGCAGGATCGGTGTGCTGGTTTCCTCTGCAATTGGCGGAATTAAATCCTTGAGCGATGCTGTGATCACGAACTACACGGATGGACCGCGGCGTGTGAGTCCGTTTTTGATTCCGATGCTAATGCCAAATGGCGCGGCTGGGATGATCGCCATCGACCAGCAGATCAAGGGACCGTGTTTTTCCGTGGCTTCTGCATGTGCGTCCGGTGCTGATGGGATTGGCATGGCATTGTTGATGTTGAAGGCTGGCATGATCGACGCGGCAGTGACGGGTTGTGCCGAGACGACGATCTGTTCGGTGGGAGTGGCGGCATTTGACCGCGTGGGCGCCATGTCGCGCCGCAACGATAACTATTCGATGGCTCCGCAACCTTTCGATAAGAACCGCGATGGTTTGGTGATGGGCGAGGGCGCAGGCGTTCTGGTGCTTGAACGCGAGTCACATGCAAGGGCACGCGGCGCGAACATTCTGGCGGAACTTGCCGGTTATGGTGCTACAGCCGATGCCTACCATGTGACCGCTCCGCACGAGAGCGGCGCGGGCGGCGCGGCGGCGATGCGGATGGCGCTCGATTCAGCGCAGGCAAACGACGATGAATTGGGTTACATCAGCGCACACGGCACTGGCACTCCGTTGAACGATCAGTCGGAGACACGTGCGATCAAAGCCGCGTTCGGCGAACAGGCTTATCGCATTCCCATTTCGTCGACCAAATCCATGACCGGGCACATGATGGGCGCGACCGGCGCGTTGGAAGCGATTTTCTGCGTGCAAGCCATCCGTGACGGCATTCTGCCGCCAACCATCCATTATGAAACGCCCGACCCTGAATGTGACCTGGATTAC
The DNA here is from genome assembly GCA_041302025.1 of Chloroflexota bacterium. GTDB lineage: Bacteria > Chloroflexota > Anaerolineae > Anaerolineales > Villigracilaceae > Defluviilinea. The sequence continues at coordinate 7,244 of JBFYRY010000113.1, forward strand.
GTTCCTAACCAGGCGCGTGAGAAGAAGATCACGCTGGCGATCAGCAACGCTTTTGGGTTTGGCGGGCATAACTCGGTGTTGGCGATACGGAAGTATTCATAAATTGTTTTGTAGCCACAGAGCGCGCAGAGAATTTGAGAGAAGAACTCATTTTGCTCTATGGTCTCTGTGGCTGATGCTCTGAAATCTGCTTGTAATACTCGAAAATGCGTGCTATAATCCGCCGTCGCTCTACAAAAGAAAACATTCAAAGGTAAGGAAGAAAGACAATGGCAGACATCATCAAGGCTCTCGAAGCCAAACAAAACGAAAAAATCCCCACCCTCGCTCCCGGTGACACCGTCAGTGTGCATGTCAAGATCAAGGAAGGCGACCGCGAGCGTATCCAGGAATTCAAAGGCATCCTGATCCGTATGCGCAAGGGCGGCAATAACGCCTCCGTCACCGTCCGCCGCATGGCTTCGAACGGCATTGGCGTCGAACGCACCTTCCTGCTCCGCTCCCCGCGCGTGGACAAGATCGTGGTCGAACGTCATGGTCAAGTCCGCCGCGCGCAACTCTATTTCATGCGCGAGCGCACCGGCAAATCCGCCCGTCTCAAGCAGAAGTTCGACTAATCTCGACCATCAGACCCTAAAGGTTTCCAAAACCTTTAGGGTCTTCTGTTTTTGATTACAATTGGGGGCATGAAACCAATCATTGGAATTACCACCAACAGCGTTACAAACTCCTACGGTCAACCGACCGTCCTTCTGCAACAGTCCTATGTCCGTGCGGTCCAACAGGCGGGAGGGGTGCCGGTTTTGATTCCTTCTTCCATCGCTGATGATGGATGGGATGCTCTCTATTCCCGTTTAGACGGCCTTCTCTTCTCTGGCGGCGGGGATATTGCTCTCGAGCATTTTGCGGGCGATCCGCATCCCCGCATCGATGACGTGGACCCGGAGCGGGATTCCGTTGAATTGAAGATGGTCCACGCCGCCGCGTCAGACGGCAAACCCTTCCTTGGCATCTGCCGTGGATGCCAGGTTGTCAACGTTGCCCTCGGCGGGACTCTGTATACACACATCCCCGACCAATTGCCGAATGCGCTCGACCATTCCTATCCCGGCAACATGCGCACCGTCCTTGTACATGAGGTTAAGATCGAAGAAAGCACACATATTTCTGAAATTCTGGGCAAACCCATCATCAAGGTCAACAGCCTGCACCATCAGGGGCTCAAGGATATTGCGGCGTCGCTTCGTGTCACCGGTCACGCCCCCGATGGACTGGTTGAAGCAGTGGAACTTCCGGAGCATCCCTTCGGTCTCGCCGTGCAATGGCATCCCGAATGGCTGACCGACCAGCCATGGACAAGGAATCTTTTCAGCAAGTTTGTGGAAGCGGCAGGGGAGTGATGATACAGGAGACAAGGTGAGATCCTGAAAACGTCAGTTCTGGTTTATCATTTTGTCACAGGACTTCTCTTGCCGTTCAAATTGTTCCGTGTGTTGTCTAATTTGATGTGAGCGTTTTGCAAATTATACGCTCTCATCATCAGGGCAATCGCAAGGTACGGTATAATATGCACCGTCGCTCGTAAGAGCGCATGACACACTATATCAAGTAAGGCATTGTAATGGCAGGCGATCTCCTCAATTCTACAGACTACTGGATGAATTTCCAGGTCACCCGACAAGACGTCGAATTTCTCCACAACCATCTATTCGATAATGAAACCCCGCTTACGCCCCGTGAGTTGGTGACGGTATTGGTCACTGAGCGTATTCGCATCGAAAAACTCGCATCGCAGGTGGAGCGTCAGGCGAATAGCAAAACGTATTTCCCCAGGGAAAGTTATCAGGTGGGGGATGGATTGGTGTTTCCCGCTCTTGGATGGAAACACGGCACAATAAAGGCGGAACGCGCCGGATCGAATCCCGGGATCGCCAGTTTCAATGTGTTGACCATTGAGATGGATGATGGCTCGGAACGCTTCTTCGCTTCTGACCTGGCGGTTCATGCGCTGAACGATCAGCCTGTTTCCGTTGCGGAAGATGAAGTCGACCCTGAAGAGATTCTACAGGCATTTGCGGGCAGTCTCGAGAAGAAGATGGAAACCGCCTTGAAAGAGGACGGTCAACTTGTCAAGATCGCAGGACGCTGGTTCCCGCGCGCGTTGCTGGTCGATGTCAATGTAGGGAACTTAAATTTAGCGGAAGCAGTTTTGGACATGTCCGGAGGCGAACCGCTTTCCACGTCTGCGTTGGTCAAGGATGTATCCCTTCCGGAGGGCGTGAATCCCAAGTTGGCGGAGTTCTCCTTGAATTTTGCCCTGCAGGAGGATGAACGGTTTGATGAGGTTGGTCCGGCTGGGCAGGTGTTGTGGTGTTTGCGCCGGCTTGAGCCTGCCGAAGTTCTGGAACCGCCTTTGTATTTGAATTATTCTCCCATCGCGTATGACCGCTCATTGCTTTCAGACCAGATGCTGAAACTTGAAGAACAACTGGATGATGAATTGAGTGAAGTTGAGCCGAAGATCGATGGAAACCCCAATGAAGTGACCATTTCAATGATCTATCCGCATCTGCGTGCGGGGACATTACCCATCTCGGCGCGTGTCCGTTCGATGTTCCCGACGGCGTACGAATCGCCGCGTGTCCGCTTTACACTGGTGGATGGGAAGACCAAACAAAAGATACCTGGCTGGGTGGTGCGTGACCGGGGGTATGTTTATGGCTTGCGCGACTGGTATAAGGCAAATGAATTGACTCTTGGCAGTCTCGTGCGTATTCGCCGGAGTGCTGTTCCCGGCGAGGTTATCATTGAAGCCAGACAATATCGTGCCAAGGATTGGGTGCGAACGGTGATCGTCGGCGCGGATGGCGGCATGGTGTTCGCCATGCTGAAGCAATCCATTTCGGTTGAATTCAACGACCGCATGGTGTTTGCGGTCCCATCGTACGATACGCTGGATCAACTTTGGAAACAGGATAAAAAACAACCTTTCGAAAAACTTGTCGCGGATATGATCCGTGAGATGTCGAAATTGACGCCGCAGGGTCACGTGCACGCGCAGGAGTTGTATTCTGCGGTGAATATCGTCAAACGCGTTCCGCCCGGTCCGTTGTTCGCATTACTTTCCAGCAAGCCTGAATTTAAGCATGTTGGCGATCTGCATTTCCGTTTGAGCGATTCGGAGTAATTCATGACAGAAGTAAAACGATTCAGCCTGATCAAGCCCACAGTGGATACTCCCTTCCATGTCGATTTTGAGTGGTGGAAGAAGAACGAGCGCGACTGGCATGTTTATTTGCGGTCGCTGTTGTGTGCGGAACACCAGGAAGCCTTTGCCAGTGTGGATGAAACGGAGACCATCGATTGGGTTGACCCGGTCACAGCGGAAGTGAAACAAGTGGAGGGCGTTCAGAATGCCCTGATGACCCATTGTGTCAGACAGCCGGATTTTCTTACCCTTCAAACTGCCCTTGTGGAAGCGGTTTTCCGCATCTTCCTGGCGAATGGGAATGTTCCCATGACATCGAAGGAACTCGGCGTACGCCTCAGCCGCCCGGCGGATACGATCCTCCGTACCCTCGCTGGCGCGCGCATTTATAAAGGAATCAGACCCTACAATTCCTAATTGATTCCATGAGGCATGGTGATTCCAAGGTCGCTTGACAAGATTTGAAGTCCATGGCGTCACTAGAGATAATTTGGCGAAAATAGCATGTTTTTGCCTTCTACGCGAAGT
>JBFYRY010000364.1:0-3328 GCA_041302025.1 Chloroflexota bacterium
TCCTTGTGGATGCGGGATAAAAGCCCTTCGAACCTGGTCCGCTCACGGATCTCTGCAACCCTGTCGAGCAGACGGTCTGCAAATTCCTGTGCTGTTTCTGCGCGTGTCCGTTCGCCGGCAAAGGGACGACCTGAACGATAGAACCTGCGATAGATACGTTCGATGGCGAGAGAGGGGGAGCGGCGCAGGTACAACCATCGTTCGATCAGCAGGAAATAGATCAGCAACAGGAACAGGATACCGGACATCGGCGCGATCCAATAAACGGCTTGCTCGAGATGAAAGCGCCGGATCAACTGCACCACAGCGGGTTGTTGAGTCTGCATGGATGTATCCGGCAGAATGATCTTCCGCCGTTCGATCTCAGGCTGTGAGGCGGTCGGTTCGAACTCCACCCAGCCGATCTCAGGGAAGTAGATCTCCGCCCACGAGTGCGCATTCAACTCACGGACGATGTATTCCGCATTCAGCGCATCGTATGATCCCGGCGCATACCCTGAGACGAACCGCGCGGGCAATCCGCTCGAACGCGCCAGCACGACCATCGCGGTGGCGTAGTAATCGCAGTAACCCTTCTTGAGATCGAAGAGGAAATAATCCGCCACATCCTGACCCTCCGGCGGAGCAGGGACCTCGAGATCGTAGGGATAGTTCGTGCGCAGATAACTTTCGATGGCTTTGGCTTTCTCGTAGGGATTGGTCTTCCCGGCTGTGATCTGCCGTGCAAGTTCGCGCACGCGTTCAGGCAGGGAAGGGGGCAGGGACAGGTAGCGCGTGCGGATCGTTTCGGGATAGTCCGTGCCAGCCGCGCGCAATTCGGTGATGGAAACGTTTGGGACGTAGGCGTCCGCTTTGTATGCATTGGCATCGGATGGCGCGGCAAACATGTCAGATTGGAGCAAAGCCGCTTGGTCGGCGAACAGGTTCGATTGGGGTCTGACGCGCCAGTCCGCAGTGAAGGGAATATCCACGCTGTAGAGAATCCCGCTCCAGAAGATCCTTCCCTCCGGTTCTTTCAGTTCCACATCCAGGTGTACGCGTTTATATCCGTTCAGCAAGCCGGGAATAAGCGGTGCGCCAGCCTGGACCTTTTGCGGCGATACATTGCTCGTGACCCAACCCGCGCCGACATACTCATCGAAGATGATGCCCCGCCAGTAATAACGCGGCGCATCGGCGGCGATGAATGGATGATTGATGGGAGGCAATTCGCCGGTGCGGATGGTCATGACGATCTGTTGCGATTGGGCATATCCGCCGCTCAACAGATGCTCACGCGGCAGGGATGGTTTTTGTTCCCATACAGGCTGGCTTGTCGAGCGCGGCTTTTGGATGCCCAGGTTCTCGGCTGTCCGGTTGTCAGATGCCTGGTCGCGGTTGCGCCAGAAGTCCCTGATCTCGCGCCATGAAACGGACGGGGTAAAAAAGGCAAGCGCGCCGATGACGATCGACAGCAACACCACCGCCTGACCAAGGTCATAGCGAATGCTGTCGGAATAATCCACCCTGTGTTTTTCCCATTGCCAGGTGTGATTTCGATAATTCCATATACCCATCAAGAACAGCAGAACAACAACGAGCGTCCATATCGATTCGATCCTGTATTCGCTGTACGACAGCACGCCTGCCAGCAGGAATATACACGGCATCAATGAAAGTACCGCATTACGCTGGCGGGCAAACCAGCCGACCCAGGCAGAGACCAGCCACACGATCAGGAGCCATATCATGCCCCGGATGAGCGCGTCGTTGACGGTGACGTTCCGGCTGACGCCGATGAACCACGCCTGCAAACGCGCCGTCAGCGCACTGGATGTTTCGGAAATGACAGCCCACGACTCTATGATGGGGCTTGTTTCGATGATGGCATGTGATCTGATCGCCGGGATGATCTGCGGGAGGATGGACAGGACAGCCCGCCCGAACGCGGACAGCGGGACGGCGAGTCCCGCGCCAAGGATCCACACACCGCCGATGCCCAGCGCGGCAATCCCAGCCGATGCCTGAATCCCGCTTAATTTGCTTTTGCCCAGCCCGAAACCGATCAGCCCCGCGGCGATGCAAACATGGCTGAAATATTTCGCGTCCGTATTCGACAGGGATGACGAGATGCCATACACGAATGATTGCAGAGCGATCAATACCAGGACCAACGCCAGCGCATCGGCGGTGAACAGTGCGCGCGTTATGCGGGCGGTCAGTCGCGTCATCATTCCAACTTCCGCCAATCTGCGAGCGGGGAGCGTACTGCAATGGCTTTCCCCGTTGCAGAAATGCGCCACTCCCACTCGCCTTCCTTTCCGGGACGCGCCTGCGGTTTATCCAGCATTTCCCTGGGGATCACATGGCATGGAATATTTGAAAACCGGAGCGCTTCTTCCGCCGCTTGTGTGTTTACCGTCCCGCCGAATGATATCGGGTCCAGCAGGTACACGGTCGGTAAAACACCGCGCCACCTCAACGGCAAAAGGGATTGTATCCACTCCGGGTCGGTGTTCGCGGTGATGACGAGCAGACTGCTGTGACTGCCGAGCGATCCGCCGATCCGTTGCAGATAATCCTTCAAGCCGATCGAGGACGGGGATGCCACCGCCAGCGCTTTCAATAATTGTCTCTGCTGATTCTCGTTGCGGCGCGGGACGATCCAGGTCGGTTCATTCCCGTTGACAGCCAACCCGACCGGGTGCTCATCGTTCAAACCCTGCGCCGCAAGGGACGACGCGAGGATGACTCCGTGCTCCTCGGTGGAGTCCCAGCCTACGCCGAGTTGTGTTTCCGTGTGCAGGTCCAGCAATATCCACCAGTCACCGGCGGGCATCCCCTCGAACTGGCGGACAAAGAACCTGCCATGGCGCGCCGTGCTCTTCCAATGGATCAGGCGCATCGGGTCGTTTGGGACCATCTCCCGCGTGTGCGAGGCGTCGACCGTTTCCTCCAGTGAGTGCCGGCTGGGTCTACCGTCGCCAGCCCATCCGCCGGAAGGGATGTGATAACGCGGTAATGGAACGATCGGCGGCATAACCGCCAGCGTGGATGAAGTTTTGTCTTCGAATGTAAGTGTGTAGATTCCGAATGGGTCGCCGGTCTCAAGCGTGGTTCCTCCCAATTGATACACCCCGCGCCGCGTGCACCGGCTGAGGATATTCCACTGCGATACGCTGTTCCCGTCCACACCCGTGGCGATGGACGCATGATGCTCCGGCAGGGTGGAATGGTCGTGCACGGCGAACCAGGCGGCGGGAAGCAGGAAGCGATTTGTCAGCGTAAAACGTTCTTCGAGTCTATCTCCCACCTGTGCCCAGCCGTAGCGCATCTCGCGCTCGAAGGT
>JBFYRY010000365.1:0-3604 GCA_041302025.1 Chloroflexota bacterium
GTCCGCATGGGGTCGAAACCAGCCCTGCCCTTGCAAATCTGGTCTTATTCTTTAAATGTCCCGAATGTGGAACATCGCCGCTGCTCAATCGAAAATCCCACCTGGAATGTTCGTGCTGTCGAAAAAAATGGGAATTCAAAGATGGGATTTATGATTTCAGGGAGCCAATAAAAAACTGACGCCGGAAGGCGTCAGTTTTTTATTGGCGGCTTTTTTGATATATCTAAAAATCACAATTGGATAATATGTTGAAAAGACCGAAGAAAGTAAATTGCGGCTGACATTCCTTCGGCTCCACTACCTCTTTCTTGCCGGGTACATAAAAGTCAACATAGAACGATACTGTCTCTGTCCCTTTATATAGGTGCAACCAGGCGCCTTTGATCTTGTCTTCGCGAACGAATTCACAGCTGACAACGCCGTCCGTGACAACGCCGCAAACCGGTACAGACTCCGACATAATTGCCTGCCAGCCTTCATATTCAGCAGGGATATTCACAACGAGTAAAGCCAGCAAACGAATTGTGCGAGTGATCTTTTTCATGTTTTCTCCAGAGTAGGGTTAATTTTAGTCAAGACGTACCCTGTCTGAATTTGTTACTGCCATCCGGCAATACTATATTTTTGGAGTTTTTGTCTTTTGATGGGATGCAAACCCTGCTATTTGACCCGGAAACGTCCGCATGATCCGGTTAACGGTTTTCAGAAGGGGATAATTTCATGCTCACTGCATTTGTGGAAGGCAGGATGGGTGTGCCGATCGCGGCGGCATATACGAGCGCGAACTTCGCTCCAAAGAAAATGATCTGCGCGGAGTAGGCGATCCAGATCATGATGACCACAAGGGATCCCGCCGCACCCAGTACGTTCCATGCCTCGCTGTAGCCCAGATACAGACCGATCAGGAATGCGCCGACGTTGAACAGGGCGGATGTCACTGCGGCTCCGACCCAGACCACGCGCCACGATATTTTTACATCAGGCAGAAGTTTAAATGCCAGTGCAAATAATATGGTGGTGAGACCCAAGCCAGTGAGGATGTTCCCGCCCTCCAAAAGAAAGGATGTTTCAGGAGTGATGAAGGTCTTTAACCACCCGTTCAGCATGGTCAACCCGGCGCTGATAGCAAGCGTTGCGAGCAATGCAATGCTGACGCTGATCACCATAATTCCGGCGAGCAGTCTGTCCCATGCAATCTCAATCACACTCCCCAGAAAATGTTCGCTGGGTTTGGGGCGCACGTTCCACATGGTGTTCAACGCATCCCGTAACTGGCTGAAGAGATTCGTTGCGCCGTAGATGAGGATCACCGAACTGATGATCGTTGAAAAGAGGCGGGAACCGGCATTATTTACATCTCTTAACAATTGCTCGACTGTCACTGCCGCTTCGGGACCGATCTGCCCGGAGACCGCGCTCACGATCTTTCCCTCCGCCGCCGCTTCGCCATAGACGGAACCCGCGATATTGATCATGATGACAAGCAGGGGAGCAAGCGAGAACAGGGCGTAATATGCCAGCGCCGCGCCGATCCTTGCTGCGCGGTCATGCGACCATTCGTTATAGGCATTGTAGATCAGTTGCAGGATGAACTTGACGGTGGACATTTACGTTTTTTCCACGACCCAGAAATGTGACAAACCGAACGCCTTCAGCGGTGTTCTTTCCAGGAACTGTAGAATACCACGCATAACCTTTCCGAACGCGCCAAAGCGTGCGATGATGTTGTCGTACGCGCCGAAGACAATCGTCCGTTCGATGAATTTGACCGGCAGTCCATCGAAGAGTTTTAGCATATCCCGTTTGGAGTAGACGCGTACATGCGGGGCAAGTGAATCACGCAGGGATCGCGGCAGGTAATTCACGAACAATTTATTGCCGAAGCGATATTTTCCTTTCCAGTAAATGCCATGCGTCTCGAAGGGGTATCCGCGGTTCGGGCAGAAGACAACGGCTCGCCCGCCAGACTTGAGTATGCGGATCATTTCGCAGATGGCGGCGCGGTCGTCCTGTACGTGTTCGATCACCTCGTGGCTGAGGATCAGGTCAAAGGTCCCGGAAGGAAGCGGGATGAATTCCCCGGCGGCGTTGAGGATGTGCGGGGAGCGAGTCCGTGCTTCGGCGGTGCGCTCGAAGTCGTATTCCAGTCCGATGACGGTTCCGCCAAAAGGGGAGAGGTGTTCGACGTACATTCCGACACCGCATCCGTTTTCCAATATCCTGCCTTTGATGCGTTTGCCAGCGGCATGGACGATCATATCCAGTCTTCGTTGTTGTCCCGCCCGCCAGACATACGATGGTTCCCCACGCAGGGCGGCTTTATCGAGGTTGCGTTGAGTCATGACGGCAATTATATCTTGCATCCTTTTATTGCCCATGATAGAATAGGATTTGTACGTCGAACTGATCACCGCACGCATCGAGAAGTGGGCAACCCCCACTTTTCTGCTTGTAATACACAGGAGCATACGGAGCAATTAGCATGTCAAAGAACGAGTTCTCTCTGGCTTTCAACGAAGTGCTGGAAGAAAAGCAACTCTCGAAGGAGATCATCCTCGGGGCGATCGAGTCCGCCATGGTTTCGGCATATCGGCGGGCTGTCAACGCGTCTGCCGCTCAGCACGTGGAAGCCAAAATTGATCCGGATACGGGCAAGGTCATGGTCTTCGCCGAGAAGGAAGTTGTCGAGGATATCATCGAGCCAAAGACCGAAGTCCTGCTGGACGAGGCGCGCAAGGTCAATCCCGAAGCGCAGCTTGGTGACATGGTGATCGTCGAAACCACACCTGCCGATTTCGGCCGCGTTGCGGCACAAACCGCGCGTCAGGTGATCCAACAGCGAATCCGTGAAGCCGAACGCTCCAACCAGATGCAGTATTTCGAGCGCCAGGTGGGCGAGATCGTCAGCGGAATTGTGCAGGCCACGAACGCACAGGCGACCACCGTTGGTCTCGATATGAAGGCGGAAGGTGTATTACCCGGCAATCAAAGAATCCCCGGTGAGCGTTTCAAAGTCCATGACCGTGTCCGCGCGGTGGTGTTGGAAGTAAAAGACGGTTCACGCGGACCTCAAATTGTTCTGTCGCGTGCACATCGTAACTTCCTGCGTCGCTTGCTCGAGAACGAAGTCCCTGAGATCTATCATGGCGTGGTTGAGATCCGCGCGATTTCCCGTGAACCGGGTGCGCGCGCCAAAGTTGCCGTTTCTGCAACCCAGGCGGGTGTTGACCCAGTCGGCGCGTGTGTGGGCGTCAAGGGCGTGCGTATTCAAGCCATCGTGAAGGAATTGCACGACGAGAAGATAGACATTATCCAATGGGACCAGGATCCCGTTATTTATATCTCCAAAGCCATCAGCCCGGCTCGTGTGAGCGGCGTGTACCTCTCCGAATCTGATGGGAACAAGACAGCCACGGTTGTGGTGGGTGAGGATCAACTCAGCCTTGCCATCGGGCGCGATGGGCAGAATGCGCGCCTTGCCGCGAAGTTGACCGGCTGGCGCATCGACATCAAGTCGCTGGCGGAAGCCGCGGGCGATGCCATTCAGAAATTGCGCGGCGATGCCGAACTGGCGGGGCTTCTGCCAAATGCGGTCGAGATGATC
>JBFYRY010000011.1:0-33027 GCA_041302025.1 Chloroflexota bacterium
TATTTGTCTGGTAATTCAGGAGGAGAGGTGGTTTATGCAACAAAGCAATCAGGATGCTCAATATGATGTGGAGTCGCCGAGGAAGCCGGGTCCCAGTACATTCACATGGATCGCAGGCGGATTGGGAGCGCTTATCCTGGTTTCTCTCCTTTGCCTGGGAGGGTGGTATGGCTGTGTACAGCTGGGAATGTGCGGCGGAGGCGCGCCGGAGACTCCTGTCCCAGTAGACTCGGTTACTGAAACCACACCGCCTCCACCGTCGCCAACCGAAATTACCATCACCAATACATCCACGTACACTGCGACGAGCACACTTACGCTCACACCATCTGATACACCGACAAGCACGGCAACGTTCACTCCGACTTTTACCGTAACGATCGCTCCAACCTTGCAGGGACAGTTGAAATCGGTTGCCGGTGGTTATGACCTTTCACGTTTCGACCTGAGCCGAACCGTAAATATCTCTCCCGGATTGGATTATGAAGGGTTCGATTATATTGCCGTCCCCACAAGCCCTGAATTCTACAAGGAAAAGTTTTCCGCAAGTGACTTTGGCAAAGGTGTGCTGGCAGGTTTGGTTTATGATAAAAAAGGCGCGTATTCCGGCAACCCTGATGTATACGAGATCTGGGTATATGAAGACCATGTCTATTTATCCGGCTTGAGGTTCAAAAGCGCGATCCTGCTCCAGCAATCCAGCAATGAATACCTGTGGACACCACAAGATTCGTCGTCCAATCTACCGCTGTCCGTTTTTGTAAAGAACGGTTGCTGGTTGTGCTGGCGGATCGACAAGCGTTGCGGGTGCGTAGTTTGCAAAAAATAAATCACACCTGTTGAATTCCAATTCAAAACTTTGTATACTGAATACGTGAACTGGCTGATTTGAAATCATCCAACCCTGAACGATCAGGCGCGTTGGGTGAAAGTAGGGTGCTTTCCCGATACAGGAGGATAAGCCATGGTCCGTACATTGTTTTTTCTGGTCATTGCAGGCACATTATTCCTTGCAAGCTGTACAGTCACGCCCGTGCCTATGGAGCCCCAGTCTCCGATCGCTGAAAATCCCATTGTCGAGGAGCCTGTTAAACCTCCGGACCCTTTTGAAGGGTTCCCCGATGAATACCACGACATGCAGTTACCCCAAAGAATCATCGACATCCTGAATGAAGGTGGAAGGGTTGTCCCGCTCCCGCCCGACCCGTTCCCCCTCCAGGCAGAGTTGGAATCTGCCGCATCGGGTTTCGGCTACGATTTGACGAACTACGATCTGAACAGAGTGATTTCTTTTACTTCCGATCCGGGATACAACTACATCTCCGTCCCGGCAAATCCCGGAATCGCCAAGGATGGGTGCGCCGGGTTGATATTCGACAAGAACGGCGCATATCTCGGCGGTTCTGATATTTATGAGGTCTGGTTTTACGAGGACAGGGCGATCCTGCGAAACCCCGCAGGGACGGAGTTGCCTTTATTGATGAGCGAGGGGAATTTCATCCCCAGCGAGGTGCAATTCTCGGGCGAAATCCCGCTGGCGGTATTTGTCCATAACGGATGCTGGCTGTGCGGATGCATCTTCGGCAGATGCGGCTGTGTGATCTGTAAATAAAAAATGAACGGCACACGTTTCGAACCCATTAAACATGAATTTGTCGACCGTGAACCGGAGAGGGGCAGGTACGGCGCAATCGCCTGCGGGCAGGATCAACAGCGTATTTTCTGCCTGCAGGCAGAGGACGGCTGGGGGAAATCCTGGCTTCTTGCCCGCCTCTATCTCGATACCCCCGACCAAAAATGCTTCAAAGTGGTCATAGACCTGGGAAGCACAAAAGTCAAGGATGAAGAGGCTTTACTCGAAAATATTGCCGAGGAAATGGGCGGACCCATTTCCGAACACATGGCAGAGGCAATGGAGACATCAGCCGGGAAGATCGATATCAAGTCGGAGAGGGATACGATCATCCACGGCGACGTTGCCATCAACAAGGTGGTAGTCAACCACCAGGGAGGAAGCGATCACCTCTCGGTGGAATTGCAGGACCCGCACGGATACGGTTATCGCGTCCGGAACCTGACGCGCGCGTTCATCGCGGGGCTGGAAGCTCTGCCGCCGTCAAAACAGGCGATCCTTTTCCTCGACCGTTTTGAGAAAGCCACCAAACCAACCCGCGACTGGCTGGTTGACCAGTTGCTCACAGGGATGAGGGATGGTGAATTCCCCAATTTGATCGCAGTGGTTGCCAGCACACAACCGTTCGATTTTCTTGAAGCGCGTGAATGGCGATACACGGCAGTACATCAACACCTCCAGGGACTGCCGGAAGATGCGGTCCGCGAATACTGGGTACAAAAACGCCGTCTGCCGGAGGGCGATCTTCAAACCATCCTGAAACTGCTCCGCACCGGGGGCTTCTCCCCCTCTGCGTTGAGCAACTTTGCAGACATGATCGAACAGACCACGGCAACAAACCAGGCTTGAATCATGCAAACGAGTCAACCTGCCCCAAATCCCTATAACGATGCGATGAACGAGATCTTCGAGCGCCTGCCAGTCCATGTGCAGGATGTTCTTCTGCTTGGCGCCATCCCGCATGTCTTGGATGCCGAACTGGCAAAATTACTTTTCCCTGAAGAGACCGAAGCCGATATAAAAATCATCCGATCTTTCAGCTTTACCAGCGAACCTCGCACCGGGCAGATCGAATACCACAGCCTTGCGCGGCGCTACCTGCTGGGCCTTTGGATGGTACGGGATCCGGATCGATTCCGCCGGATGAGCGACCTGCTAGCCCGGGAATATCGCCGCCGACTTGAAACTTCCCCGGCGGACTCGACGATTCACGCGTCCGAATGGCTGTTCCACAATCTGGTAGTGGACCCAGCTGGAGGGATGTCTCTCGTCTCGAATCTGTTCGATGAACTTCTCGAAAGCCGGGAATTGGGATCTGCCGAGCGCCTGCTCCACCTCGCGGAAGAACAGCGCGCATGGATCGGTTCTCAATCCGTCTGGCTGGATTACTTTGGATCTTCACTGGCTTACAACTACTACAAGGAATTGAACCAGACTGCAATTGAAAAAATCATCGCCGAACAGGAAAGTTCCCTGCTTGCGGCAAACTGTCTGCGCCTGCTGGGACGGAATGCCGTTCGAAAACAACGATGGGCGGATGGACGCGATTTCCTGCTAAAGGCTTTGAAAATATGCAATACGCTGGACAACGCTTACACCCGGGCATCCGTACACATGGATTTGGGTGACTTATTCCAAAATCTGGTTGAAAGTGCAGGAGGCATCCTGGTCGAAGCCAGGGAACTTGATACGCCCTTTCGCATCCTGTATTACGTCCTTTCGCGCGGTCCGCTGTGGATGTACAGACTCCTGGCTGAGCGGGTCAATTGGCTTCCCAACCTGTACAACATGAACTACCAGAACTGGGTTGCGCTTCACTTCCTGCGCCTTGCCCTGAAAAACTATCGGCTGGCAGAGAAAGGTTTCAAGCAACTTCAAAACCGGCGCGGTCAGGTTGAGATCGCCAACCGCATGGCGGGTTTGTTGTTCGCACTGAGCCACACCGGCAGTGCAGAACGCCTGTGTAGGAATTCCCTGAAGGAAGGCATGGTAAAAAACAGTCCATATTACACTGCCCGTTTCGAATCCATTCTGGGACAGGCGGCTATGCAACACAAGAATTTAGAGACGGCGCACGAAAAACTTTCCAACAGTCTGGAGATCTTCGAACGCTACGGCGATTGGGAAAACGCCGCCCGTGTGGCGCAAAACCTGGGAGAAGCCTGTGAAAAGGAGGGCAAGGCGGAATTAGCCTTGGATGCCTACAGAAAGTGCCTGGAATCCTGCAAAAACAGCCGGAATGGTTTACAGCAGACTGAAACAGCATACAGGCTGGAAAAACTGGCGCGAAAACCCGCCTTGTCCGAATCGCTGCGTCAACGAATCATGGATGTGCGCCGGACGATCGGGAGCCTGGTTTTCATGGATCGCTATCCTGGTCCTGTCCAGGAAGCGTTTCACCGTCTGACCAGGTACCTCACCCTGCCATCTATCCTCCTGATATTATTATTCACAGTTGCCATCGCTTTTGGAGCGTTCATCAGTGTCTCCTTTATTACTGGAGAATCACAGGTTCCTTATTTGGATCCGGTTGTATGGTGGTCACAGGCGATATTTTTATTTGCATGGATCCTGCTTCCTTTACTTGCCCTTTGGGGGTACAACCTGACATATGCCCTGCTCGGTCATTTTGTGATCCTTGGCTTGGGATTCACCAAAGTGGATGAAGCTCAGCCAAATCTGTTCGTGCTGGACGATCAAGCCATTTCCCAGCAGAACTGGGCAGGCGGTTCGGGGCAAAAGATATTCTGGGAAAACGTTCGAACTGCCGTGATCGATGATCGCGTTTTATTCAGCAGACCCATGACCTTCTCATCCAGCATATTGCTCCACGACAATGAAACCAGCCTGCTGTTGCCAGCCAGCACGTTTCGTTATTTGGAACTGGAGAAAGAAGTTGCGCGCCAACTAACGGACAGGCGATCACCTGCCCAAATCATAAAAAATCGCCTTCGAATCCTGGAGTGGTCTTCATTGATATCTTCCCTGTTAATGGGGGTGATTCTTGCTGGGATCATTGTTATAAGTCAGGATTTGTTCAGTTGTTATGGAGCAGAGGTTCCTCAAGGCGCCGACTGCCCGGAGGCAAATCGTTTGTTTTACCTGCCCATCCTCCCGTTGAGTATGTTCTTCACGAGCCTGATATTCGGTTTTATCAGTTTGGTGCGCTGGCTGTCAGCCAACTGGCGCATAAAAAAAGCGAGCAAACTATGAGCACAAAAAAGACATCCAACAAAAGAACTCCAAAAACTGATGATAAGCCCAAAGGCGGGATCAGCATCAGTTCAGGCCGGGATACCAACGTCAAGGGTGATGTGATCGAAGGGACTAAAACCGTCGAGAACAACTCTCCCGTGCAGGATATGAGTAAGGGCCAGGGGAAGACTCCAATCCGTTCCAACAACCCGCCTGTCCAGAGTGCCTGGGCAAACGGATTGTTCTATCTCTTTATCTTTGTCGTCGTGGCGGGGACGGTCGGCTTGCTGGCTGGAAGGTTGAATTCCACACAACTGGGTCTGGGGATCCTGGCTGGAATACTGGCTGTGCCGCTGATCGGCGCATTCCAATTGCGGATGGACAAACGCTTATCGGAAAAGAATTTCTACGAACTTGTTAAACTGACGATCAGCCAACTCCCCCTCATAAGGGGATTAGTCAAAGGACAAAAATAGTTTTCAAGGATCCACCCGTAAAGCCTGTTTTGTAACGGCATCACAAAAAAATAGACCCTGAAAGTTTCGGAAACCTTCAGGGTCTTGTCATTTTACGATCCGGTCATCTTGCCGGAACCGCGCGCAGTCGTCTCACCAGAAGGATCACAACCACGAACGCAAACGCCGCGAACATCAAGCCCGGCGCGCCGATGTCATCCGCGAAACCGGTATTGGGCAGTGCCGTGGAAGTGGCAACGATCGTCTGTGTGGAGATGGCGATCTGCGTGAACGCCGCGCCGACGGTCGCCGTGGCGGGATTCGGCGTCTCGGTAAAAGTCGCCGTTGCTTCGGCGATCACAGGCGTATTTGTCGGAGGAAGCGTGTTAGTGACCGCCGCGGTCAGGGTTAGCGACTGGTCTGCGGCGTTCTTCGTCAAGCCTGCCGCAATGGTGGCTTGTTGCTGGGTCTGTTGCGCGATGGCAGTCTGCTCGGCTTGTTGCTGGGTATTATTATTGAGAAAGAAATACCCCACTAAAACACAAAGCGCGATCAGAACGAGAAGTCCCAAGCCGCCCGCCACAAAAAGAAAGGTGCGGTTATTGGATTCCTCCGGCGGTGCGCCGTCATCATCATAGTTCACATTATCGTCATCGTACGCCATTGCCATGATCCACTCTCCTCGTTACTTGTTCGATATATTATCCCACAACTTCCAGATTTACCAAAGGCGCGGTAACGGTCTCGCCGTTCTCGAGCTTCACATCCGCCGCAGGAGCACGCAGACCGCTCTGCAAAACGCTGAGTCCTGCAGGCAGGTTCGAGATTGTGCCAATCATCCCCGCATGAGGCGGACGGCGCATCCGTACCTTCAAGCCCACGGCAAAGGTCTCAAAATCATTCGGTTCATCGGGTTCGCTCGTCACTGGCAACGGGATGATCACTTCAGGTCGGTTCCCGCTGTAACGGTCGAAATGTTCCGCATTGACCGTCACTTCGCGCTCCTTGTTGGTGGTCAGCAGGTTGAACGCGGCGGAATTCATCGGCATGGCGCCGAAACCGTCCAGCACCAGGATCGGATAACGCATCTGGTACGCCGCCTGGATCAACGGTGACATCATGCTCGATACGATCAATCCGCGCACGGTAAGCTCTGCCGCGGCGCGCAGGGTTTCCACATCGCGGATGTGCCCGCCAAGGATCACCGAACCGCGCATGCTTACATCGAGGCGATCAGCCATGAGCACATCGTCCGGCTTTTCGAGCAGGATCCGCATCAAGCCGTTGTCGATGCGCCCGTTCCCCCACACCCCCTGCACCAGCGCCCCCGCCGTACGGATGACCACTCCACGCTCCGGGACAACCTGGATCACCGTTCCCGGCAGACCGGCTTTCAACTCGATGCGCGCATCGCCGACCTCCATCAAAACCTGACCGCCGCCAGCCACCATCACCCGCCCGGGCCGCGGCGCGCGGATCGACCGGGAGATCATCCCCCCGCTCTCCGCGACCAATGCGCCCTGCGACAACCGGTCGCCTTCATTCACCTTGATCATCTTGTCTGCGGCAACCGTTGAAACGCCGAATGTGCGCGCCACATCCAGCAGGACATGTTCGCGCGCAAAATTTGCCTCCGCGATCACATCCGTCGGGTTGACGCGCTGGTTCATGCGAGCATTCACCTTGCCTGCAACAGGCAGGGAACGTTCGCGCACGATCGTTGTAAGCGGTAAAACATGGAGTACCGGAGCCAGCATCTTAACCTCCCACCGTGTAATACCACTTCTTAATCAATTCGCGCCTGCGCACCGGATCATCCGGAAGATGCAATGGACGCCCGCGCGCATCGATGACGACTCCCAGCGCGCCGCCCGTTACCGGGACAACGCCGCTTCTTCCGGGACCCAAGCCTGCATCCGCGCGCCGAAGCGGATTCAAACTCAACTGTGCCGTCTGCCCGCTCGGCAGGGGCAGGATCTCCAGCCCGCCGAACTTGACATCCGCCCGCACTTCCGTCCCATCGCCGTACGCCAACTTTGCGCGCAGAACCTGCTCGCCGTACGATGCGCTGGCAGATACGGAGACAATCGTCCCCAACCCGATGAACGCGCCGGATTCGATCACCTGCACCGGCAGGTAACTGTTGCGAACGGCGGCAACTCCCATGGACGGCAGGAGGTTATTCTGGTCGAGCAGGAACGGCATGATCCCCACCGGCTGGATCGCATCGAGTAACAACAAAAGACTCTGCCCAAGGGATGCCCCATCGCTGATCACACCCCCGCCCGCGATGATCAGATCGAGCG
Source organism: Chloroflexota bacterium (assembly GCA_041302025.1). GTDB lineage: Bacteria > Chloroflexota > Anaerolineae > Anaerolineales > Villigracilaceae > Defluviilinea. The sequence goes on from JBFYRY010000011.1 coordinate 7,590, forward strand.
GCGGCATCAGGTCGAAGCCGTTCGAACGCGCGCTTTCGGGAAAATCCCTGCGGGCGGCTCGCACAGCAAGATACAAAACCTGACGGGCGATTGCCTGCATGATGGCATGTTCATCCCTGGTCGCAGGGAGGGAGGAAGGATAGAACGATTTCTGGAACAAATACTCGCGCAGGGTGTTCGGGGAAATATCGAGTTGCAGCCAACGCATGATGCCGTCCAACTCGGTGTGTTGTAATAAACCGGTCAGATTTTCACCCAGACCAAACTGCGGATACACCCCCAGGGTTAGATCGCCCGCAAAACCTGCGGCAACTGTCGTTGCGGAGGCGCCGACATTCACAGACAGCAATCCGCGCGTCGATTCGTATAATTTGCCCAGGAAGCGGATCATGCGTCCCTGTGCATACGCGGTCGGCAGGATGTTTCCGGCCGTCCATGTGTTGAGTTCGTCCATGCCCTTGATCTGCCGTTCGCGCAGTTTCACCACCAGCGAAGCCAGCTCATGGCTCGCAGGCGCAATATCCTCCACCTCAAGCGACGGGCGGATATTGGGACTGATCTGAAGTTTGCCCGCATGACCGCCGAGCAATTCCTGCACATCACCCGCCAAGTTCTTGTTGCCCGCATAGAGGATCATCGGGCGTTTTTCCATCGGCATCAGGTAACAGGCAAGTCCCACCGCTTCCAGCATTTTTAGGATCGAGCGCGAAGCGCCGCCATCCGTGCCGCCAGCCAGCAGGACCAGGTCCGGGCGGGAACGGACGATGCCGTCCATTTGCTGTTCAGGTTTGCGATGATCCGACAGATCGAGAGTCTCGACCACACGGCTGTAGGTTGTCTCTGCCAGCCGCCGGGCGCTGTGCAGGGAGACATCTGAAAGCAGTCCCACCACAACCGTCTTTACAACGGGACCAGCCGAAACCGTGGCAACGACCGCATCCACACCCGAACCGTCAGGCTGGGCGGGTGAGATCAGTCCATTATCCGGCGAGAGCAGTTTCGAACCGACGATATTCTGCAGGCTCAGGATGGCTTCCCGCACGCCGATGCCGGTATCCTTGAACGGCGCATCCACCGTCGAGGGAGCCTGTCCCGATGCGACAAAACGGTACATGCCTTCGACTACATCGAACAGCACTGCGCGCGTGACCGCCGTACCGATGTCGATGGCTAATATGGATTCGGTTTGGACAAGCGAAGCAGGCATAGTCAGATACCACCGAGTTGTCGAATGAATTGAATGACGGAACTTAACCGTTCGATCATGGCTGTGAGAGCCGCCATGTATACCCCGGCAAATAAAACGCCAAGCGTGATGGCGATAAAGATGCGCCCAAAGGATGCCGCCCATTCCAGGAGGATGTTTCGTTTTGGAGTCCCATCCGGAGCGGATTTTGCGCCGAACTGAAAAGCCGCCAGCGTCAGGACGGTGCCGAGGAGCATGACAACCGCCTCGATGAACTTGAACGCCGGGTTTGCACTGGACCGAAGATCGAACGCATCGATCGAAGCCTGAGCCTGGGGGATTAAAGTCCCAAGCAGTGCCCCGCCGACAGTGGTCGCCGCGCCAACACCGACGAGCAGAGCCATGGCAAAGTTACCGATCCATGAAATGCGCGGGGATAACTTTGCAAGCAAGGAAAAGGAAAGGATGAGCGGAACGACCAGCAGGATCAGTTGGTTCGGGTCGCCCAGCGGCTCGATCAACCTCGGCATCAGGACGTAATACCAGATGATCGTGGCGGCATACCCGGACGATATACCGATGAACAGATATACAGCGATGCGGAAGAGAGGGCTGTCGCCGATCAGATAACTGAAGATCATCAGGGTCAGGAGGAACCCCACCAAAGCGGAGATGAGTTCAATGGACATTCGCGGTTATCCCTCTTCACTACTCGCGCGGCGGGCGCGGATGCCAGCCGCGAGATTCCACACACTGCCGGCAAAGATCAACACGACCGCCATCAATATGCCGATGCCGAAGGCGTCCCAATAGGAGCGCGCCATACCGGGTCTGCTGTTGTTGACAAATTCGAACCGCGCCGCATCGGCAAGCCCGTTGATCATGCCCGCAACCTGCTTCGATGAAACATAGGGCTGAAGCAGGGGTCCCGCCTGTGCGCTCGTCACCAGGATCAGGGATTGGTTTGCAAGGGACGGGTTCGTTTGTTTGGCGGTATGCAACTGTTCCACCCATGCACGGCCCGATTCGGCGTTGTCGGTCAATACGATCACCGCGGCATACCCGGAAAATCCGCTGACCTTGAACTCGTTCGCGCGGATGAAACTATCAGGCTGGGACATGAAATCAAGGATGCCGGCAGAACCGCCGGGCAGATAGCCGAGGTTGGAATATTTTTGTCCAGCCAGATAACCCAGCCCGCCGGCATCGATCGGTTTGCTGATGTTCGCGCTGGCAAGCAGTCGGTCTGCCAGTGCGGAACTATTCGGCGAGGTGGAAAGGAAACTCAAGCGCGGCGCCTTCGCCAGCACCAACTGGTCGAGCAACGGTCCGCCCACCGCCTCCATCTCTCCGGCAAGGGATGGGTCATAATCGATCACAACCAGAACGGATGCGCCGTCAGGGATGGATGCAACGGTGTTGGACACTGCCTGCACATCGTTCGGCAGAAGGGCTGAAACCGGCATGAATTGTGAACGCAGGAAGAGGATCGCGCCGAGCACCACCCAAAATGCCGCGGAAATTGCGATCCGTAACATGCGTTGGGAAGTAATGGTCGCAGAGGATGACACTGCGCGAGCGGCTGTCTCACCGGCAAGGATCCGATCGAATAACGCCGCTTCCGCTTGTTGTTCTTCGGTGGCTTGCAATTTGAGGGAGAAGGCTTTCGGTCGTCGAGAGGAGCCGATGGGAGCAAAGGGGATCACCCCCACCAACCCCGCAAGCGGACCTTCCTTTTCGGCAGGTTGATCTTGAGCGACGGATGCGTCCGTCTCAGAAAGCGCGGATTCGACGGGACGCATTGCCTGCACCCAGGATGGAAGTTCAACCGGGGCAAGCGATTCACGAGGTGAAAGTCCGCCCGGCTGGGAATCCGCATCGCTGGCGCCGGGTTGCGGCTGGGAGAGCCAGTCCGGCATATCCATCGAGAATAAGGAGTCTACATCCTGGTTCGAAAGGGAACGGGATTCGGCTGGGGCAGGGAAAACCTCCGGTTCAACGGGAACAGGCTTGGGCGTGGAAGGAGGCGTGACCTTTTCCGGCGTTCTCGAAGAGGTGCCGCGTAGATCATCCAGAACACCCACTCCCAACGGCAGGCTGGGCGCGGCTTCGGTCGCGCTCTTCAACCAGTCGGGCATGTTATCGTTGATGGCATTTTCGTTCAGCGGGGCGGTTCGGCGCGGCATGAACGGTGAGATTTGCGGAATGCCTTTTGTCTCGTCAAAGTTTGGCGGAAGGGAGAGTTCGTCGGTTGTTCCAAAGGGTTTTGCGGACGAGGGCATGGAAGGTTGTGAGATCTCACCGAGACCGGCAAGCCAATCCGAATCACCTGAGGAGGAAGGTTGGGGCGCGGGTTCCGATGCGCCACCAAGGTTACTGAGCCAGTCCAAATCACCGGAAGCAGACGGCTGAGATGCAGGCTCCGATGTACCGGCAAATTCGTTGAGCCAACCCAAGTCTTCCTGTGAAGATGGGGTTGACGGTTGTGCGGGTTCTGATGTCCCGCCAAGATTACTGAGCCAACCCAAATCATCTTGTGAAGATGCAGGTGAAGTTGACGGTTGCACGGGTTCTGACGTCCCGCCAAAGTTACTGAGCCAACCCAAATCTTCCTGCGATGATGCAGATGGAGTTGACGGTTGTGCGGGTTCTGATGTCCCGCCCAGATTACTGAGCCAACCCAAATCATCTTGTGAAGATGCAGATGGAGTTGACGGTTGCGCGGGTTCCGATGTGCCGCCCAGGTTACTGAGCCAACTCAAATCTTCCTGCGATGATGCAGATGGAGTTGACGGTTGTGCGGGTTCCGATGTGCCGCCCAGGTTACTGAGCCAACTCAAATCTTCCTGCGAATCAGACGATTGTGATGGGACTGATGAAGCGCCAAAATCCCAACCGGATTCCTGCCCGGAAACCGGTCTGTCTTCGCTTTGTCTGGCTGAGGCTTCAAGCGTATGAAGCCAGCTCAAATCCTCTTTTTCCTCACGTTGAGGCGCTTCGCCTGCGGCAGGTTCAGAGGATGCAAACTTGCTCATCCAATCTGAATCATCTGCAGATGCGCCGGGTTGAAACGCCAGAGCATCGGTCGGGGTCTCCGAAGCACCCTGGAGCCACCCTGAAAGTTCGTCTTTTTCCACAGGCACCGACGCAACACCACCCACCCGGGATGTTTTCTCTTCCTGTTTCGGTTCATCAACTTTCGGTTTCGCCGCCACCACGGGGGGCGGTTCACTCTTATTGAACTGCGCAAAAAAATCGTTGGCTGGTTCATTGGAGGAAGGTATGGATGGTTTCGACTTGATAACGGGATTGATGTTTGCCAGCCAATCCGGGACATCATCTTCATCGTCATCGCCCTGGGAGGCAAGTCCCGCCAACAGATCGGGCGCTTCATTTTTCTGGACCTTGGGCTGGGTCACCGGTTGAACGGAATTTTCCTCCGCCGACACCTTCCCCTGCTGACGGACATCCTTCAGCCACTGCGGCATGAACGGTTCCAATTCACCGGTATTTTTCTTGGTCGGACCTTCACCGATTTGTATCTTTGCGTCAGGAGTCAATGGGGTCTGGCAAAATTGACAGACATCCAGAAAGTCCGGGTTGTTTTTTCCGCAATTGGAGCAACGGATATCAGCCATGATCAATTACCCCCGTACGGACGGTCTGCGCCGAACAAAACGCGTAAGCCGGTCAACAACGTTCCCAGCGCGATGCCGATCAACAGACCGCGCGCGCCTCCGCGTGAGAACATACCGATGACTTGAAGGAAGAACTGGTCACCTGGAATCGGACCGATCGGCGTCGGCATCAACAACAACAGAGTAACGAGCGCGACCAGCAAAAACAACACGGACATCACATCCACGCGGCGGCGCAGGAGGCGGACGCTGGCATAGATCAACGTCACCGCCAGGACCGCCATCAATGTGGCTTCGACGGGGACAATGACGGCATCCACGGCGAATTTCATGAGTGGGAATTCCGGTCCGTACACCAACCCCAGTCCAAATGTGACGATGAGCGCCAGTACCAGCAACGCGCCATAAGCGCTTCCTTTCTGGCGTGTACGGATCTTTTCCATTTGAACGGCGATCAGGTTGAAGATGCCCACCAATGCGGCCATGCCGCCGATGATGACCGCCCAATCGACCAGCAGACCGCGCAATTGCGGGAACGGCGCGACGGGGAGGAAATATCCCAACAGGACAAAGACCCCTGCTGAGATGGCGAAAATGGCGGAAAGTACGGAAACGATTTTCTGCATCAGATGATCCCAACCAGTTTCAATGCAGAACCTGCCAGGATGGCAACAATGACCAGCCAGCGCAGGATATCCTGCACATTCAAGCTTGCTTCATGTGTGGGTCCGGCGCCGGTATAAGCGCCGCCCGCGAACAACTCCTCGCCGATCAATGGCTCCTGGGCGGAGGCGTAAAAAACCGCCTGGGCGGAGAGGTTGTCGCTTGCCGCGATCAGGCTTGTCCCTTCACGGTCGGAGGATTCAGCCACCAGCGCGGCTTCCGCACCGAGATCGCCGATCACCACACTGGCGGAAACATTCTCATCGCGGACAATGGGCATCGTCCCAGCGGCATAGGAAAATGGAGCGAGACCAGTTAAACGTCCGGTGCTGAAGCGGTACTGCTCCTCCGCACCCGCGGCGCGGTAACCGGAGAGCATCGTGTCCTGTGAAAGGATCGCCAACACGGCATCCCCCGATGTGGCAAGAGGCGGTCGGTCGCTGACGGAGGTCCGTTCAGCGATGCGGCGCAGGAGGGCAAGTCCAGCCAGGGCAGAGCCGCCGCGTGCAGTGAAGAAATTTCCGCGCCCCAACGAAATATGGAGGCGCGTGCCGTTCTCCACGGCGAGACCAACGGCACGGTTGAGACGCTCGTATGCTTCGATACGGCGGAACACAGCCGGTGTCTTGCGGCGCAAATAAGTGAACACCAATAGCAGGAACGCGGCGAGCCCCAGCAGACCCAAGCCGACCCAATCAATGTTCATTCCAGCACCTCCCCGCGTAAAAACCGGGCAAAGGCTTGTGTTTCATTTTCATCTTCGAGCATGTGCGCCAGTGCATTTGTTTTATCCCCGCCGATAAAAGGCTGGCTGATATAGATCGCCTGTGCTCCAAATACAGCAAGAGGAGACCCTGCTTCAAGAAACCATGCGGCAAATCCATCTAATTTGAGCCGTCGTAAGGATTCTGCCCACTGAGACCAAGCCGGATGCGATTGCATAAGTGAAGTATAGCATATTTTATTTATGGCTTAACCCTGCCATGGTCATATAAATATCAATAAAATTGCGAAAAGAACTGGCCAAAAGCATCCTGATTGGGGTATGTATGAAAACGCAGTTTCATCGCGAAGCACACGAAGGAAGTATCTGAAAATTCCGGTTTGTCATTTTGAGTGAAGTGGAGCGTCACGAGAAATCTTGGCTCATCTGTAAAGTGATGCAGGTGATAGTCACTTGCGAAGTAACTGTCACCTCATTGCACAGAGTCTACACATGAGCCGAAATCTTATACCCACACGGAGCAGATTTCTCCTTGCCAGCCACTTCCATCTGCCCGGGGCATGGCTCGTCGAAATGACAAGGTCTCCAGGCGCAGGAGAATGACATGGAACCGGATGTTCATATGGTCTTCTCAAAGTCGCTTGATAAAAACCAATTTCTGTACACGGACAAGAACTCTCCATGAAAAATGGAAAAATCCGTCCGATCCGCGAAATCCGTGTACAAAAAGCCTGAAACTCGGACTTTGAGAAAGTCATGCGGATGTTCATCGCATCCATTTTTTGCATGGGAACCGTCATAGTATAATGAACCAGAATTCATTCACGGAGGAACAATGACAGAAAAGAAGATCCGTGTGCTGGTCGCCAAACCGGGACTCGATGGTCACGACCGCGGCGCAAAGGTGGTGGCGCGCGCCCTGCGCGATGCCGGCATGGAAGTGATCTACACTGGTCTGCGTCAAACCCCTGAGATGATCGCTGAAGCCGCCCTGCAGGAGGATGTGGATGTGGTGGGGCTTTCGATCCTCTCCGGCGCGCACATGGCGCTCGCGCCGCGCATCCTCGAACTGCTCAAAGCGAACGGGCAGAACAATGTCCGTGTGTTCATCGGAGGCATCATACCCGATGAAGACATGCCGCGCCTGAAGGAGATGGGCATCACGGGCATCTACGGTCCCGGCGCATCGACAGAGGACATCATCAAGGATGTCCGCGAGGCGGCACAATAAAGGCTGAATTACGGGTTACGTGCAACAGATCGTAATCCGTAATTTATTATTCCACCATGTCTTTATCCAACTCCGTCCTCGAAGGCAATCGACTCGCGCTGGCGCGTCTATTAACACAGGTGGAGAACAACTCCCCCGATGGTCGTGCCGCGCTGGCGGAGCTTTTTCCATACAGCGGCAGGTCGCATCTCATCGGCGTGACCGGCTCCCCGGGCACGGGCAAGTCGTCGCTCGTCAACCAGCTCGCCCTGCACTATCGCAAGAGTCACGAAAAGAAAGTCGCCATCGTCGCCGTAGACCCTTCCAGTCCGTTCACGGGCGGCGCGGTGCTCGGTGACCGTGTACGCATGCGCGACCTTTCCGGCGACAGCGGAGTCTTCATCCGCTCGATGGCGTCGCGCGGGTCGCTCGGCGGCATCGCACAGGCAACAGCCGCCATGGCACAGGTCTTCGATGCGGCGGGCTACGAGATCGTCATCATCGAAACGGTCGGCGCCGGTCAAAGCGAAGTGGACATTGCACGGCTCGCGCACACGACACTCGTGGTCGAGGCTCCCGGTCTCGGCGATGAGATCCAAGCCATCAAAGCCGGGATTTTGGAAATTGCGGACGTGCTGGTCATCAACAAGGCGGACCGTCCCGGCGTGGAGAACACCGAACGCGCGCTTCGGACTACGCTCGAACTTGCCCATCCCACCCGGCACATTTCACCTGCCTTTGCGGGCGGCGCAGGGATCCATCATCACGGGCAGGCGATGACTACCAACAGGTCAGATTCTTCGCTCCCTCCGGTCGCTCAGAATGACATGTCATTGTGGATCCCACCCATCCACAAGACAATCGCCACGGAAGGCAGGGGCATCGCCGAATTGGTCGAATCCATTGCGAGACATGCGGAGTACCTCCGTCAGAGCGGGGATTGGGCGGCTCGAGACAGAGCCAGGCTCGGGTCCGAGATGGATGTGCTCCTGCAGGAAACCCTGATGGCGCGGTTCTTTGAAAACATCCCATCGGAAAGATATGAAGAGGTTGTTGAAAAAGTGATGAACAGGGACCTGTCGCCGTACGAAGCGGTGAAAGCCCTGTTGAATGGAAGCATGTCAGGCAAGGAGATGTCTTGATGCAACACACTCATCACGAAATAAAGATGTATGGCGAGATCAAATTGTATGCAGGGTCGGGCTCCCCGTCCCTTGCTCAAAAGATCGCCGACTATCTCGAACAAACTCTAAGCCCAAGGGAAGTGATCCAATTCCCCAACGAAAACATCTTCATCAAATTGAACAGCAGTACGCGCGGACAGGATGTCTATGTCATTCAAACCACGTCCTCCCCGGTGCACTACAACCTGATGGAATTGTTGATCATGATCCAGACCGTCCGGCTGGATTCCGCCGCGCGCATCACGGCGGTCGTTCCCTACCTTTGCTACGGGCGCTCGGATAAAAAGGACCAGCCGCGCGTGCCCATCACCGCGCGTCTCGTCGCGGATATGATCGAGAGCGCGGGCGCAGACCGCTATATGACGTTCGACCCTCACGCCGGGCAGATACAGGGTTTCTTCTCCATCCCCGGCGATGTGCTGACCGCATCACACATGATCAGCGCATACATCAAAGCCAATATGCTTGCTGAGATGAAAGACCCTGTCGTCGTTGCCACCGACCTGGGTTTTGCAAAAAAAGGACGCAACTACGCCCTCGACCTCGACCTGCCGATCGCCTTCATCGAAAAACGCCGCACCGGCAACAACGCTAGAGCCGAAGCGCTGACGCTCATCGGCGAAGTACAGGGACGCGATGTGATCGTCGTCGACGATGAAGTGGATACCGGCGGGTCCATCGTTCAGGCGGTGAAAGTGGTCAAGGACTACGGCGCGCGGGAAGTGTATCTTGCATTCATCCACCCCATCTTCTCCAAAAACGCCACGGAACGGCTGGCGGCTTTACCCATCAAACATATCATTACCACCGATACGGTGGACATCCCCGATGATAAGATGAAAGCGCTGGAAGGACGTGTCACAGTGCTCACCATCGCATCCATGCTGGGCGAGGTCATCCGCCGCGCGCATGAGGGCAGAAGCGTCGGAGAAATGTTCAACGAATAACAGCGTTTAGCGGTTAGCAATGAGCGTTTAGCAGGCGCTATAAACCAGCTAATCGCTAAAAGCTAATTGCCAAAAACTAATAACTCACAGCCATCTATGCCCGAACTCCCCGAAGTCGAAACCATTGCCCGCACGCTGAAACCCGACCTGGTCGGCAGGACGATCCTTTCCGCCGACCTGCGCTGGGCACGCACACTTGCCATACCGTCGCCAAAAAAATTCAGGGAACAGATCCAGGGGCAGGCAATAGAAGACGTGACACGCCGCGCCAAATATTTCATCCTTTGCCTTTCCGATTCCGAACTTCTGATCCACCTGCGGATGAGCGGGGATCTACTCATAAAAGACAGTACCATTCAACCAGAAAAACACGACAGACTTGTATTAAAATTGTCCGATGACAGGTCGCTTGTCTTCAACGATACGCGCAAATTCGGACGGGTGTGGCTTACATCCAACAGCGAGGAAGTGCTGGGCAGACTTGGGCCCGAACCGTTGAGCAGGGCATTCACCCCGCAATGGCTTCACTCCGCGCTTCATAAAAAGCACCGCCGCCTGAAGCCCCTGCTTCTCGACCAGACCTTTCTCGCCGGGCTGGGCAACATCTACACCGATGAGGCATTGCACATCGCGAAATTGCATCCAGCCGCCGCATCCGATTCGGTAACGGCGACACAGGCCCGGGCGTTGCATGAAGCGATCCGCAAGGTCCTGAAAGAGGGCATCCGCCGCAACGGCGCATCCATCGACTGGGTCTATCGCGGCGGCGAGTTCCAGAATCATTTTCGCGTGTATGACCGCGCAGGCGAACCCTGTCCTGTTTGCGGCGCGAAGATCGTAAAACTTGTGATCGGTCAACGCGGCACACATATTTGTCCAATGTGTCAGGTTTCGAGGTAATTATGGAAGAAGGTTTTAATTTCACCCCAATTCTGGTCCCGCTTGTTGCATTGCTTGTCGGATGGGCAATCGGATTTTTCGATTCCAACCTCCGCACATCCAAAAAAATCAAGGAAGCGGAGGCATCCGCCCAGATCGCCATTCGGGATGCAAAAGACAAGATCGCGCAGGCAGAGGCGAAAATGGCATCCATCGCCGCAACGCCCGTCACTGTAGATGACCCGGGTTTGATGCGCATCAAGAACGAGAGCGGGGCGATGACCCTCGACCTCGACGGCGTGCGGGTGAACACATCCGCCTTCTCGCACGAACAGCGCAAACGACTGATCGAAATGTTGAACGTGATGCGACCCTGGCTGGAGGGCAAACCATCCCCTGCCGCGCCTGTGACGACTCCCCCGCCTCCTTCCAAGCCCGCGCCTGCATCCGTTCATGCCGCGTCACCTGCGCCCCAGCCTGTCCCCGTTAAACCCGCACAAATAACATCCCCCGCCATCGTCCAGAACAAGAAGGATGAGCCTTCCACCGGTCCGACCACCATGGTCGGGCAGATCAATGCGATCCTGCAGGAGCGCATTACCGGCACAAAATTCGCCAACCCGGGAGTTGTATTACTGGAAACGCCCGCAGGCGGAGTCAACGTCTATGTCGGGTTGAATAAGTTCGAAGGGATAGACTCGGTCCCCGATGAAGAGATCAAGTCTGTCATCCGCGCCGCGATCGCAGAATGGGAAAAGAAATACACACCGGGTCTTGGTTAGGAATGTTTTGCGCGCGCCGTCAATACGGGACAGGGAGCCGTCTCGGCAATTTCAGCGGTCACATTGGGGGCATACAACTGTCGCAGTGCATTGCCTCCATACGACGACCCCATGCACAGCAGGTCATAATTCCCCTGCTGTAGCACAGAGGTGATCTCCTCCATCACGCGTCCCTGTCTCACAATGACCTCAACGGTCAAGCCTGCCAGTTCCACCGTTTCTACAGACTTGCGCAAACTGCGGCCAAGCAGTGTGTCGGTATTGACAAGGTCGCGCCAATGTTCGCTCATGATACGCGAGGTGGGGTAATCCAGATCGACCGGCGGCACGACATGCAACAGGGTCACCTCTGCGTAATTGTTCACCGCCACCTGCAAAGCCAGGTTTTGGTTATCCACTTCCAGCCCCAACCCGCCCACGCAGATCAATAATTTATCCAACGGCAGTCTGACCACCGGCACGTACATAACCGGGTTCGAGATTGTCTCCACAAAGTAACGGATCGAACGCCTCACCAGCCATCGGTGGAGTTGAGGTCGTCCAAGCGGACTCACAACCGTGATGAAATCGCCGCTGTTCGCCTTCTTCGATATGACTTCCTCCGCGTCCCCGCTCTGGACCTCGATGCTGTATGCCAGATCCATGTCGGTGAACAGGCTGACAGCGCGCTCGAACACATCCTCCAGGGGGAGGTGATCGTCCATCGCCAGCGGACTCAACTTCTCGGTCACGCCGAGAAGCGTCACATCTGCCTGCAGGGAACCCGCCAGCCATGCGCCGTATTCGATCGTGTTCCAGGTCTCTTTATATCCATTGGTCGTGATCAAGATCCGCGATGCCATCAAAAACTCCGTTTACCGTACAAAATAATACCCAGCATCCCCGCGCCCAGCAAAACCAGGGGGGATGGGACATCGAACCAAAATGCGACCGCGCTCAACAATGCAATGAACAAAGCACGGCGGTCTATTTTATTTCTCGTGCTGGCACGGAACAATTCCCACGAGACGACCACGATCAACGCCGCCACTGCCGGACTCATCCCCGCCACAAAACCACCGATCCAGTTTTCATTCTGGAACTGTTGCAGGACCGCCGCAACAACCAGCATCAACACCGTCGGCGGAATGATCGCGCCGAGCAGGGCAGTGAACACGCCGGGAATGCCGCCCGCGGCAAAGCCGACGAACATGGCGAGTTTGAGCGCCTCGCTCCCGGGCAGGACGTTCGAGAACCCGACCGCTTCGATGAACTGCGCCTCCGTCATGACCTTGCCAACCGCTTCTTTATATAACAAGCCAATGGACGCAGGACCCGAGGGCGAGAGAATGTTCACCTTGAGGAACATCCAGAGCAGGCGAATCCACACCGAGAAATTGGAACGATTCATGAAAACAGGAATATCCCCGCAACCGCCGCAATGACTACAACAAGACGTTCGGGCACTTTGAACACCATGCCGATGAGGCTCACAATCCCAATTGCCCAGCCGCGCCAATCCGTCGCACCGCCTTTTTGAAAGATCTTCCAGGCGGTGAACAGCATCAACACAGAAATGGCGGGCGCAAGCCCATCCACAAAACTGCTCACCCAGGCTTCGCGGCGAATACGGTGCAATATGAACGTGATGCCAAGGATGATCAACGTGGGCGGAAGAATGGACGCCGCCAGGGCTACCAATCCGCCGGGGATGCCAGCCACGGCATAGCCGATGTACATGGCAAGTTGCAGAGCATCACTGCCCGGCAATACGGAGGACAACCCAACCGCCTGCACGAATTGACCCTCGGTCACCAGTTTGCCCGCCACCTCATGGTACAGCAATCCCACCGATGCGGGACCGGATGTGCTGAGCAAATTCACTTTGAGAAATACGAGGAAAAGTTGAAGAAGGTTATCCAAGTTTTGTTCCTGTTGGCCGCCTTAATTGTAGCAGAATAAAACAGGAGCAGGATTTTTCAACCCGCTCCTGTTCTGCCAGGGAAATTGATGCTTGAACTGGTCCGCATCACTTATATGGCTGTGCCAACAGACCGTCCAGCACTTTTTTCGATTCATCGTCCAGCGTCGAATGCTTGGACTGTCCATGTGAGTCCATCGTAACGACAACGGGAAAATCCTTCACTTCGATCACCCACATCGCTTCCGGAACCCCGAACTCTTCGAGTTTGTAGACACCCAGCACTTTTTGCACCGTCTGTGCCAGGAAGGAAGCCGCGCCGCCGATCGCGTGGAAGTACACACCCGGCGTCTCCACACAGCCTTTGAGCGTTTTCGCGCCCATGCCGCCTTTGCCGATCACGCCGCGGATGTTGAAATGCTTCATCACGTCGGCTTGATACGGCTCTTCGCGCGTGGAGGTGGTGGGACCTGCCGCGACGAATTTGTATTCCTTCGTCGCCACGCCGCTGACCACCGGTCCGCAATGGTAAAGCACGCCGCGATCCAGAATCTTCTTGATCTCTTCGTACACCTGCAGATCATCGCCCTGCGGCGGACGGGTCTTTTTGATGAATGTCTCGCTCATCCACTTGTGAACGGCATCGCGCCCGGTCATCATGAGTCCGCTCAACAGGACCGGCTCGCCGATATGCACACTGCGGATTGCTTCCGCACTGATTGGGATTGTTAATTCACGCATAGTATTGTCCTTTTTCAAATACAAAGGGCACCGAGATCATAAAGGAACATTCCTGTTTTTTTCTCTTCGTGTCCTTCGTGGAACGAATCAATCGTATTCCACTTCCTCACCTTTCACCGTCATCTTGCGGCGGCGGTATGCCCAGCACATATACGAAACGGTGACGAAATAACTCGCGGGCAGGCGGTGCATTCCGGTGATCTTCGTATCGAGCACTGTCGTTTTGCCGCCAAAGCCCATCGGACCGATGCCCAGTTGATTCGCTTCGTCGGTGAGGCGTTCCTCCAGCTTGGCGATCTCAGGGTCGGCGTTGCGCGTTCCCATCTTGCTGAACAGGACTTCCTTTGATTTGGCATAGGATGAACCGCGGTCACCGCCAATGGATACACCCAGGATTCCAGGAGCGCAACCGTATCCCTGCGCCTTTTGCACCGCATCCAACACTACTTTGCGGACACCTGCCAGGTCGCGCCCCGCACCGATACTGTCATCAGGCAGGGAATATTGACGTCCCACATTCTCGCATCCGCCGCCTTTGAGCATGAGTTCAATGACCAGGGGCTGGCTGGCATCCACCTCTTCAAAATGGATGGTCGGGAAATCTTCGCCGCCGAGATTGTTGCCGGAGTTCTTGTCGTAGATCGCATCCACGGCGTTGGGTCGCATAAAGGACTTTTTGGTGGCTTCCACCAGCGCGGCTCGGATCTGCTCTTTGAGTTTGCGCGTGGACCATCCCTCCGGATAGTGGACGTAGAAGATCGGCGTGCCGGTATCCTGGCAGATCGGTGTGGAGTTGGCGCGCGAGAGTTCGATGTTCTTCATGATCGTCTCCAGCGCCCCCCGCGCCGCCGAGCCTGGCTCCTCTTTCTCAATGGACGCCTTCAACCGCTCCTCCACATCCTTTGGCAAACTGGACGATGTGTGCCGGATCAGTTCAAGGGCTTCGTTGGTGATGTCTTTTTGCATGGGTGCCTCCGATGGATGAATGATACTCTGAAATGGTAAAAGTGCCATTAAAAAATTCTGGATTACTTTTCTCCCCGAGGGGAATTTTCCTTTCCAGTGTTAGTTATTGCATACCGCCCCCCTCAGGAGAATTCATGACCGCCACCCAACCAGCGCCCCGCCTCCCCATTTGGAAGAAGATCATCTACGGCACCGGCGATTGGAGCACCGCCAGTTTCGGCACCCTGCGCCAGTTGTTCTACGCCATCTTCCTGACAGACGTGGTCGGGCTGGAGCCGCGGCTGGCTTCGTTCGTGGCGCTGTTCGGCATCCTGTGGGACGCGATCAACGATCCCATTATCGGCACAATCACCGACCGGGCGCGGACGCGCTGGGGGCGCAGGCGTCCCTTCCTGTTGTTCTTTGCCATCCCTTTCGGCGCGAGTTTTCTGCTCTTCTGGTGGGCGCCGCCAATCGAAAATCAAATTTTTCTGGCAATCACGGTTTGTCTCGCCTTCATCCTGGCGGATTCACTGCAGACGCTGGTCTACGTTCCTTTCATGTCACTGCTCCCTGAAATTGTCCCCGATTATGACCAGCGGACGGAACTGACCGGCTTTCGGATGTTCTTCAACCTGCTCGCTTCTCTCGTGACCGCCGTGGCGGCTCCCGCCATAATTGACTCGATCCTCGCCTCGGGCGGGACTCAGCAACAGGGCTACATGCTCATCGCATCCCTGTTCGGCGGGATAGCGGCACTTCCCTTCCTGTTGATCTTCGCGATGATCCGCGAACGGACGCGCAGTGTTGAGGAGCAAAAATTGGAGCGGGAGACTCCGTTCATGGTAGCAGTCCGCACCGCGTGGAGCAATATCCCCTTCCGCTTTGCGACCGTCCTCTATATGCTGAATTGGATCACGTTCGATCTCATTGGTCTGAGCCTGCCGTTCTTTCTGGCGTATTGGGTGGCTGGAGGGAATCTGCTGGAAAAGGCGCTCGGTTTGCCCCTAGAATCCGCGGTGTTTGCGTTGATGCTTGTCACATCGTTGGTAGTGTTACCGTTTTGGATCTGGCTCTCTCATCGTCTAAGCAAGCGGAGCGCATACATCATCGGGATGGGTTTCTGGGTGGCGGTGCAGTTGCTGATCTTCAGCATCCAGCCCGGGCAGATCAGTTATGTCCTGGTGCTGGCTGTGCTGGCAGGCATCTCCGTCTCCAGCGCGCACGTGCTCCCCGATGCCATGTTCCCGGATGTGATCGAATGGGATGAACTCCGCACCGGGCGGCGGCAGGAAGGCATCTATTACGGTGTGATGAACTTTGTCCGCAAGACGACCGGCGCGGTGGCGATTTTCATTGCCTTGCAGGTGCTGGGCTGGTTCGGATATCAGTCCCCGCCCGAAGGCGTGACATCCTTCCAGCAATCCGCGCTAACGCTGGGAGCCATCCGTTTCCTGATCGGACCGTTAGGCGCAGTGTTGCTCTTTAGCGCCATCGGCATGGCTTGGTTCTATCCGCTGACCCGTGAACGCCATGCCAGGATCCGCGCTCTGCTGGCGCGAAAGAAGGAACGAGACGGTTCATGATAAATGAACAAAACTCCGAGACATTCAAATCTCGGAGTTTTGTTTTACTTCCTGATGCTTTGAGCCCTCATCACATATTTATTCACACCGCCAAAGCGATACTTGTATTCCTCATCGCCGCGCATGAAATCGAATTCTGTGCGCCCGTTTTCGCAACACCATTGAATGACATGACCGAGCAAGACCCAACCGGGGGAAAATTCCATGTGCTCGCGGCTGACACCCGAGTTGTAGCCCCACAGTTTATTTTTGTAATCGAAGTTAAGCGATGCCGCCGCTTTAACGCCGTCCACTTCCAGGAAGGCGAGCCAGAGATAGCCGTAATCGTGCGCGGCGCGGATGGAATTTGACATCTGGTCGCGCATCACATCATGGAGGAAGTTCGCCTTGTTGGGGTCCTGCGCCATCAAGTGGAAGAACGATTCCAGTTCGGGTTCGATGTCGGCGCTTTTGTCCACCACCACAAAACGGACACGTCCGCTTTCGTCGGCGCGGCGCATCTTGCGCTTAATCTCGTGACGTTGTTTCTTGTCAATACGCGAGAGATACTCTTCAAAACTTCCATTCAACGCGATGCGCGGCGTGGGACGATAGATCTCCTCGTGATAGGTCCAGCCTCGGGATTCGGAATCCGCTTTGAGGGCGGCGAGCGTGGGAGACGAATCGGGGAGGTTATACCAATCGATGGCGGACCAGCTTCCGGCGTGGGAAGAGGCGAGGAAGTCCATCAGTCCAGATAAGAAGCGGGACAAGTCCTGCTCGCGTACGATCAGATCCAGATAATCGGAAATTTCGATGCTCCCGATGAGCATGAGCGCCTGCCGACCGTCGTATTCCGTGATGAACAATGGCGCAATGCCAATGAGTTGCTCGTTTTCGGTTGCAGAGACCAGAACCAATTGGGCGTTCTGGCGAAGCCATTCGCCGCCGCCACGAGTCTTCCACCATTCGCTGAGATATTCACAGCGCGAGAACGGCGTATCAGCGATGCTTTGCTCGACAAGCGCGTTCCATGCTGTCGAATTAATTTCCAAAAAATCTTTGTGTAATTTAAAATTCATCCTTTATCCTTCCGCCTTCATCCTTCATCTTGAGATTTTACCAGTATAATGATGGCAACCTTCCAACCATTCTTACGCCGTGGCTACATTCGATCTAAACATCCTCCCCATTCATAGAACCAACGGACAGGACTCGGCTGACCTGCCCGGTTTGCTGGCTGTCACACCGCCGCGTAAAGCCGCACGCGGGCGCGAGAAGGACAACCTGATCGTCCATCTCATGCTTTCCGGCAACGCCGTCTTCTCCGCCGCGGAACTCGCGCAGTTGAACGATGCCGCCGCGCACACATTCTACCAATCACCCGGCTCATTAACCTCCGCCATGCGCAGATCGGCGGAGACCATCAACACGACCCTGCTTCAACGCAACCTGTCCACCACGGGGCGCGGACAATACGCGCTCGGATTCCTGGTGCTTGCCGTGGTGCGCGAAGGTCAATGCACATTACTGCTCAGCGGACCGACACATGCAGTGTGGGTCGGCGACGGCGGGACTCGTCACATGTACGATCCGGCGTTATCGGGCAAGGGACTGGGCTCGAGCCAGAGCTGCCAATCGTATCTTTCGCAGGTCGAATTGCACTCCGATGACATGCTGGTGCTGTGCGGCAGGTTCCCCAGGGATTGGGAAGCCGACCTGCTGAGCGAGCGCCCGCCCTCCACGATGGATGCCGCCTACCGCAAGTTGACCTTCGCCAAAGGCGACTTGAACGCGGCGCTTATTCAAGTGACAGGCGGGAACGGGACCATCACCGTCCTGCGACCGGAGATCAAGGCAACGCGTCTTTCCCCATCCGTGCCTGTTCCCGTTATACAGGAGCCGGACGAACCCGAAGAGTTTGAACCGCAAAGCGATGAAGAACGTGAAGAATCTCCAGTCTCTGCCTCATCCATCACCGAGGAAGAACTCGACGAACTTGCAGATTTCGCCGCGCACATCATTCAGCCGTCTGCTTATGCGATCCCGCCACAGCCCGAAGAAATAACTCCCCCCCTTCCCAAACAGGAGACTGCTTCAACGCCCCTATCCGCCGCAACCGCGACGCCATCCACGCCGCGCAGTTTCCCGCCGTCCATCCCGCGCGCCAAACCGGCAGAACCGAAGAGTCAGCCGCTGATCCAGCTGGAGCCGGAACCAGAGGAAGAAGAGACCGTCAGCGCGGAACCGGTTTCCGCCCAAACCAAAACGGATAAACCCGATGCGCACGCCGAGGCGACGCGCCAGATGGCGAAAGTGATGGTGGGTGGAATCCAATCCGGGCGGCGCGTGAACGAGCGTCTCGGAGCCTTCATGCAACGATTCATCCCGCGCCTGTTCCCGGGCGAAGAGGGCGAATCCCAGCAAAAATTGTTCATCGTCCCCACTTACTTGATGGTCTTCATTGCAGTCGTCATCCCGGTCATCGTTGTGACGATTGCATCCGTTGTATATTTACGTTTCGGTCAGAGCGTGCAATATGATGAGTTGTATTCGCAGGCGCTTGCCGCGCGCGCGCAAGCCGTAAGCGAGACTGATCCCGCTCGCCAGCGGCAGGCATGGCAAAATGTTTTGACTGTTCTCGACAAGGCTGACACCTATCGCGAGACCGACGAATCAAAACTCCTGCGTTCCGAAGCGCAAACCAATTACGATACCCTGATGGGCATCGTCCGGCTCGAATTCAGGCCCGCCTTCACGAACGGTCTCGGCGCCTCGATACAGATCAGCCGCATGGCGGCAAGCGAAAGCGACCTGTACATGCTGAACGCCGAGGGCGGCAACATCCTGCACGCAACCTTCACCAGTCAAAGCCTGGAACCGGACGGCACCTTTAACTGCCAGCCCGGCATGTATGCAGGCTATGAGGTTGGCACACTGGTTGACCTGCTTGCCCTGCCAAAGATCAACTCGGTGGGCGCATCGGTGCTCGGCATCGACGCCAGCGGCAATCTTTTATATTGTTCGCCCGGTCAGGTGCCGCAAGCCTTCTCGCTCCCCGCATTGCCCAATACCAATTGGGGACGCATCACATCCTTCGCGCTCGACAACGGGAACTTGTATGTTCTCGATGCCACATCGCGTTCGGTGTGGGTCTTTGTCGGCAAGGACGGACTGTTCAACGACACCCCGTATTTCTATTTCAGTAACCAGATCCCCGATACGATCGACACAGCCATCGACCTTGCCGTGAGCGGCGATGACCTTTACATCCTGCACGCCGACGGGCACATATCCACCTGCATCTTCAGCCGCATCGAAGAGACACCCACGCGCTGCATCGACCCCGCCGTCATCCAGGACCCCTTCCCGGCGCACAGCGACATCAACATCTTCGCGAGCGCGCACTTCACGCAGATGTCGCTCACCAGTCCGCCGACGCCCGTCATCCTCTTGATCGATTCCGACAACCAGAGCGTCTTCCGTTTTTCGCCGCGCACACTCGAACTCATGAACCAGATCCGCGGTCATGCGGGCAGGGGCAACCCGTTCAAACCGGGTCCCGTCGGCGCAATGACCGTCAGCCCGAACTATGTGTTGTATCTAGCCATCGGCGACCAGGTCTACTTCGCCGCCAATCTCCCATAGTCTTTCGACCTGCAACTTTTGACATCGTCATGAACCTCTTCCCCTTCTTTGGACGAAAAACATCGCATCCCGCTTCGCGCAAGCCGGTCATTGCTCCCGATTCCTTCGACGAAGCTCCTCAACTGACGGTTCTCAAAACCCTCGTCATCGTCTATGACCCCGTTGTGGAACCGAACACGGGCAAAAAACTTTCAGAGTACATGCGCTGGAATAAAGTGGAAGATATCGCGAAGGGATACATGTCCGATGTTCTGCAGGTCAGCGGCGGGCTTGTCCGTCACCAGATCATCCAGCGCATCGATGTGGACGGCTTCCCAGCCAAAGTGGACAATTATGTGTATGACGCGCAGACCTATCTCGATGTTGTGCGCGGTATTGCCCGTCCCTACATGCCGCAGGAAGCAGACTATCACGCCATCATCAAACGCTTCGACATTCTGCACCTCGTCGCGAAAGGCGAGATCGACGAAGTGTGGGTCTTCAACTTCCCGCATGCCGGGTTCTATGAATCCATCATGGGCGGACCGGGCGCCTTCTGGTGCAACGCTCCCCCGCTCCACAACACGGAAACTTCCAGACGGCGTTTCGTCATCATGGGCTTTTCCTATGAACGCGGCGTCGGCGAAATGCTCGAAAACCTGGGGCACCGCGCCGAATCCATCATGGAGAAGACCTTCGAAAAACTGACCAGAGATGATAACCTGTGGCAGCGTTTCACCCGCTACGAACAGACTCATCCCGGCAAAGCCGCGCTGGGCAATGTGCATTTTGCGCCGAACAGCGAGCGCGACTACGATTGGAACAATCCTTCATCCGTCATGAGCGAGTGCGACGACTGGCGCGACAATTTCCCCAACTTCAAGGGTGTGAGCCGTCCCGTCACTGCCGCGGACTGGGGCAACGGCGACATCCGCGAGCATCACAAATGGTGGATGAGTCACTTCCCCAAAACGGCGGGGCGAAAAAATGGCATCCACAACAACTGGTGGCAGTACATCGCCAACCCGAATAATGTGAATGTATGAAAAAAGACTTCCGAAGTCTCGCAGACTTCGGAAGTCTTATGTATGCCACACTTGATACAGCCCCAAATCCCCTGTTTCTCCATCTGAATAAAACATATCCTTGATCTGGAAACCCGCGGCGTCAGCCAATCCTTGCAGTTCGCGTTCATCGAAGTGATGGACATAACGCAAGCCTTCCCCGCCACTCCGCCAATCGAGCAGGTAATCGTTCGCGTCAACATCGCCCGGGGAGAGACCCGCCTTCGACCAATCCTGTATCCGTGCCTTGAGTTTTTCGCTGTTGAGGAACTGCCAGTTGGAGTGGATGAAGAGTCCGTTTGGCTTGAGCAATTGATGGACGGTATGCAGGATATTCAAACGAAGTTCATGGGAGGGAATGTGGTGGAGGGTCGCAAAACAAGTAATTAGTGAACAGTTACCAGTAAACTGATCACTGATTACTGACCCTTCGACATTGCTCAGGGCAAGTAACTGATTACTCTCTGCAGATAACTGTGTCAGATCAACTTCTTTGAAAGTGGCAGAAAATCCCTCCGGCACAGACTCCGCCTCTCGGAGCAGAGGCAGGCTGAAGTCCACGCCGAGATACGCGCCGCGGTGACCGCGATTCGCGGTTGAGTTCGATGAGGCGACCGGCAGTGGCTGAATCCATGGCGAAGATTATAACGGGTATAATCCCGCCATGCTGACACCCCGGGAAATAGAAATACTTTCGGAAGAATTCGAAACAAAGACACCGCAGGAGATCATCAAATGGGCGATCGATACCTTCTGGCCCCAGATCGCGATGAGCTCCTCGTTCCAGACCCAGAGCGTGCCGCTCCTGCACATGGCAGGGCAGATCAACCGCAACCTGTTGATCTATTTCATCGACACCGGTTATCATTTTTGGGAAACAGCCATCTTTCGTGAGCAACTCGCCTCGGAATGGCACCTCAATGTGCTTGACCTGTACCGTGATACACGCTGGGATGTGTTCGTGCGCCAGAACACGCGCAAACTGCCGCTTGAAGACCCGAACCTTTGCTGTTTCATCCACAAGGTCCAGCCGTTGCAAGCCGCCATGAAGGATATGCTGGCATGGATCAGCGGCATTCGCCGCGACCAGACCGCTTCACGCGCCCATGCGAAAATTTTGGAATTGCAGGAAGACGGACTGCTGAAGATCAACCCGATGCTTAACTGGACAAAAGCAGATGTGAAGCGTTACACGGAGGAGCATAACCTGCCGTCACATCCATTGCTGGAGAAGGGTTACCGTAGTGTGGGATGCGCCCCCTGCACCGTTGCCATTGGCGCCGGTGACGATGAACGCGCCGGGCGCTGGCAGGGACGCGGCAAAACGGAGTGTGGTCTGCATACCGATATGTTCAAGAACAAGGATTTTTCGAAATTGAAGAGCGACTTTCACATGGATATTTCTTCCATGGAAAGAAGGAAAACGGAAAGGTAGGCTCTCGCGCTGACATCGTACCCGCAGGGTAGCGGAACGACGAGTGAAAACGAGAAGTGCAGACGAAGCGCATGTTGGCATCAAAGGCAGTTTTACTGGTGACCGCCCTTCGTCTATCACTTCGCTGTCGCTCAGTGTCCGCTCAGGGCGAAGAGAATTTATATGCACCCCGAACGAAGAGAACTCTGGAGAGAGACGCATCTCCTCACCCCCGATAAAAAAGAACTGGCTCGCACCGTACTGGAGGAGATCCGGCGCGGGCGCGATGTGACCAAAACCCTGCGCAGTCATCCCATACTGGGCGGCGGGTATCTCAACAAATCCATGCTGGTGACCATGTACAACGAGATGGTCGCGGCGGGAGAGTTGGATGCTGACCCGCGCCTGCTCGAGCGGATTCGGATGAAGCCCATGCGCACCCTCTCCGGCGTGACGACGGTGACGGTTCTCACCAAGCCGTATCCGTGTCCCGGTAAATGCATCTTCTGCCCCACCGACGTGCGTATGCCGAAATCGTACCTGCCCGATGAACCCGGAGCCATGCGTGCCGTGGAACATGAGTTCGACCCGTACGACCAGGTAATGTCGCGCATCAACCAGTTGAAGTCATTGGGACATCCCACAGACAAGATCGAACTGCTGATCCTCGGCGGGACGTGGTCATCGTACCGGCGGGATTATCAGGAGTGGTTCGTCAAACGTTGCTTCGACGCGATGAATACCCCCCTTTCCACTCCCCATTTGGCGGGGCAAAATGGGGAGTGGAAAATAGAAAGTGGAGAACTGGGGAAAGAGCACACCATCAACGAGACGACCACCCATCGCAACGTGGGATTGGTGATCGAGACGCGACCGGACGAGATCACACCCGATGAGATCCGCTGGCTGAGGCATCTCGGTGTGACCAAGGTACAGATGGGTGCGCAGAGCCTGGACGATCACATTCTTGATCTCAACAAACGGGGGCATACTGTTGAACGGACACGACAAGCCGTATCCCTGCTCCGTGCGGCGGGATTCAAGATCGTCCTGCATTGGATGCCGAACCTGCTGGGCGCGACCCCCGAATCAGACCGCGTGGATTTCGCCCGCCTGTGGAATGACTTCTGCCCGGACGAGATCAAGATCTATCCCAATCAATTGCTGGCAAATGCCGAGTTGTATGAATACTGGCAACGCGGCGAATTCAAGCCCTACGAAACGCAGGAACTGATAGACCTGATCGTGGATATCAAACCGACCATCCCGCGCTACTGCCGCGTCAACCGCGTGATCCGTGACATCCCTTCGACGAATGTTGTGGAGGGGAACCGGCGCACCAGCCTGAGGCAGGATGTCCATGACGAGATGAAGCGGCGCGGGACACATTGCCAATGCGTGCGCTGTCGCGAAGTGAAAGGCAAATCTGTCAGCACCGAGTCGTTGAAACTGGACGACCTGGTCTATCAAACAACCTCAGCAGAGGAACATTTCATTTCGTATGTCACGCCAGATGACAAACTGGCGGGCTTTATCCGATTGTCGTTACCGAAACAGAATTCACCGCAAACGGGCATCGCCGACCTGAACGGCGCGGCATTGATCCGTGAAGTGCATGTCTACGGACAGTCGCTTCCCGTGGGCGCGGAGAAAAAAGGTGCGGCGCAACATACCGGGCTGGGGACACGTCTGCTCGAAGAGGCAGAACGCATCGCAAAGGAAAACGGCTTCCAGCACATGGCGGTCATCTCCGCTGTGGGTACGCGGGGATATTATCTCGAACGCGGCTTCGAGCGTGGGGAACTCTATCTCACGAAAACGCTCACATGACGGGACCAGCATCCGGCGTAGATGGAAGCGGTTCTTCATCCCATCCAATGAATTAGAGTTGTATTAGACAGCCATACAGATGCTTGACTAGCATCTTGCGCAGTGATAACAATTACAAATCATGGAATACAAAGACTATTACAAGATTCTCGGTGTGGAACGCAAAGCCGGCGATGACGATATCCGCAAGGCATATCGCAAACTGGCGAAGCAATACCACCCCGATTACAACCCGAACAACAAGCATGCGGAGGAGCGCTTCAAGGAGATCAACGAAGCGTATGAAGTGCTGAGCGATGCGAAAAAACGTTCGCACTACGACCGGCTGGGTTCGGATTATTCGCAATGGCAGAGGCGCGGCAACCCCGGCAATTTCGACTGGGGTCAGTATGGCGGCTTCCCCGGCGGCACGCGAGTCAATATGGATGACCTCAACGAGATGTTCGGCGGCGCGGGCGGATTCTCCGATTTCTTCCAGACCATCTTTGGCATGGGCGGGTCACGGACCGCCGCACGCTCGCAACCGCAGGGCTATCAACAGGAACTCGAGATCACGCTCGAGGAAGCGTACAAAGGCACAACGCGTCTCATCCAAAGCGAAGGACGGGAGAAGCAGGTCCGCATTCCAGCCGGGGTGCGCACGGGATCAAAGGTCCGCGTGGCGAATGCGGGACCGCAGGGACTGGACTTGTATCTCATCGTCCAGGTGGCAGACGATAAGCGCTTTGAACGCCAGGGCAACGACCTGCACACCACCGCAACCATCAGCGTGTTCACTGCCATCCTCGGCGGCGAAGCGGAAGTGGACACCTTCGAAGGCAAAATCAAACTTGGCATCCCGGCAGGCACACAACCCGAGCAGGTCTTCCGGCTGGCGGGACGCGGCATGCCTCATGTAAAGAACTCAAAAGAAAAGGGCGATCTCTTCGTCCGCGTGAAGACTCAGGTGCCAAAATATCTCTCTACAAAACAACGCGAATTACTGGAAGAAGCTTCCCGCATAAAATTTTAGACCCGCTACGAAAGGACAAAATGAAACGTGTATTTCCTGCTTTAGTTGTATTGATGCTTGCCATGCTGGCATGCAGTCGGACTTTGCCATCGGTTCCTTCCCAGCCGACACCTGATTCGCAGGTCCA
>JBFYRY010000114.1:0-10913 GCA_041302025.1 Chloroflexota bacterium
TCATTGACTGGTTACGTTTTCGAGAAGAGTTCGATTTGACTGGTTACGCACTTGTTACGCTAAAACGTAACAAGTCATTTCACTTGTCCAACCCTCTTTGGTTGCTTTGATTCCTTTGTTCCTGAGTTCCCCACAAAACACGACAGCTTTTGGAAGCGGAAAAGCAACTGATGTTTTATACGACTTTCAACAACCACATGGTGAATATCTGCTGGGTAAAGAGGTCATAAAAGTGGGTGTGTATATCCTTTCAGTTGGCAACCTGGACACGCGCACCGGCACCTATGCCATGGATTTTTTCTTGAACTTCAAATGTCAAGCCCCGCCCTGTGATCCAACCCAGTTCGATATCATGAACGCCGCAACACGGCAGGTTGACGACCAGACCGACGATTCGGTTCGCGGCAGTGAGTTCTACTATCGCATCCGCGCAAATTTACAGACCAACCTGGACCTGAAGGAATTCCCCTTCGATAAACACACACTGATCATCGAGTTTGAGGATAAGAACAAAGCCAACGATCAATATGTTTTCATCCCGGAACCGAAATTGAGCGGAATCGATTCGAATGTTTATGTGGCGGGATGGTCACTCGAACCGTATATATCAGGTGCCGAGACATCGCATGACTACGAAGTCTATGATGAGGCATATTCGCGCGTCCGGTTTGCCATTCACATTTATCATCCATGGTTTTCCTCGTTCATGAAAGGATTGTTCGCGGCGATCGTGATCGTGGGCGTCGGCATGTTATCATTCCTGATGAATGAGTCTGAGGCCAGGGACCGCATCGCGCTTACATCGGCAACGCTTGCAAGTGCCATCTTCTATCACATGACATTGACATCCTCCGTGCCGCCTGTTGGATACCTGACATATGCAGACCGGTTCATGATCCTGCAATATATTTTCATTACCGCGTCGTTGGGAGTGGCGATCAGCCTGTTCCTTTTACAACGCAGTGATGCCGATGCTGTTAAAGACAAGGCGCTCGCCCTGCAAATCCACCGCAGCACACGCTGGATCATCCCCATGTTCTGGGTGATCTCCATGATCATCCTGCACATAACAACGCTCGGCGCTTAAGTTCCACCCCAAGAAACGACGACGGGTGATCAGATGGTTCTGAAAGCCCGTTGTTTTTGTATGATCACATAATACCCCCGGTCATAGCTTGCGCATCCCCGCTTCGAAAAAAGCGCAAATCAGGCAGGTGTGCGACCACTCTGGGTATAAAACCATCAAAAGGAGATTCTCATGCCAACCCCCGACCGCCCCGTTTCAAGACCCACTGCCAAAGCCGGAAGCGCCGTCGCCCAACCGGTCAGTGTCGTCAAATTCTCGGATAAACTGACCGGCTCCCTGAACGACATCACCAAGATGATTGAAGAACATAAAGCCATGATCGACTCGATCCAGGATATTGCGCTTGAGTTGACCAATTCCATTGGCACGCTCCACACGCTGACCGTCAAATATGCCGGTATCGCCAACAGCATCCTCGATGGACTGCTCCCCATCGTCAAGGGTCTGCCCATCATCCCGAAAAACATCGTGGACCTGCTCGTCAATCTCGAAAGCATCACACAAAAGATCATCGACACCAATGCCCAGACATCGAAAACGATCACGGATGTGCAGACCGGCTTGAAAACCGGCGACATGAACAAGATCAAGGGACATGCCGGCGAACTGCAAAATGTGACAAAAACCCTGACCGCCATTCTCCCCAAATAATAAGCTTCTCGTCTGCATCGACCGAAGAGGAGCAAGCATTCAACAAAAGACCCTAAAGGTTTTGGAAACCTTTAGGGTCTGATTGTATTAATTCTCCGGCTGTGTCCATTGCTGAAGTAGTTCCTGGTCTGCGATCTGGATCCTGCGCTCTTCGATGCGGATGGCGCCGCTGCGCTCCAATTCTTTCAAAGAGCGGGCAACCACTTCGCGTACCGTGCCGAGCCGTGCCGCCAACTGCTCCTGCGTCCAGTGCGGACCGCGCTGACCATCGATCTCGGTGATCAAGCGCGCCAGCCGGTGCGTGACCTGGTAGAACGCCATCTCGCTCACCATGCGCACCATGCCGCGCAACATCTCGCCAAAATTGACCAGCACTTTCTGCGCGAAGGTGGGATGCGCCAGCACAAGCGCGCGCAATTTGCCGCTGTCGATCACCCACACACGGCAGGTCTCCAGTGCCTCCACGTTGACCGGGTTCATGCCGCCGTCGAACGCGGGCACCTCGGCAAAGGTGTCACCCTCTTGCAGGACGCGGACAATGTACTGACGTCCCTGCGGCGAGAGGCGGTAGATCTTGGCGCTCCCCTGCTCCATGATGTGAAGTCCCGCACAGGGATCGCCCTCCCACATGAGCACATCGCCGCGCTGGTATTCGCGCAGCTGCGTATGCGCGGCGACATCCTGCATGAGGGCTTCTGCAATATCATTGAAATAAAGGTTTTGCCTCAGGGTCTTGATGCGTTGGGCGGGTTTCGTTTCAACGGTTTTCATTGAGGGGTATAGTCGCCAAGCAGGACCTGGTCAGTGCCGCGGTCCACTTCCCACGGGTAGACAATGAAAGCGTCGGTGGTAGCGGCGAAATAATCGGGGCGGACGTGACCAAACAGGTTGCGATAGGGGTTGAAATGCAATACACAGGTTTCGGGGAATCCGCCCGCGGCGGAGACACGGTTCTTCACCGCCGTGATGGTGCGTCCCGAACCCCACACATCGTCCACGATGAGGGTGGGTCTGCCGCGCACCTTGTCATCCGCCGGGAATTGGATGAATTCGGGCCACGCCATGAGTTTCGATTTCTCACTGGCAGATTGGGCGGGAAAGTCCACGGCGGCGGTGAGGATATGCGTAATATCCAGCGCGTCGGCGAGCATGCCGCCCGGGACGATTCCGCCGCGCGTGATCATCACCATGGCGGTAAATTCGCGGCGAAATTGCGGGACGAGGTAGTCGATGAGACGGTCCACTTCCTCCCATGAAATGAGTTCACGGCGTGGTTCTTGTGGTTGCATGGTTTCCTACCAGACTTCGGAAGTCTCAATAAAAAATTATCCCAACACAGCGGCAAGCGGAGCGGGCGCCCGCACCGGGATGGAACTGCCCGCCACCTGAGCCTTTTCCACTTCACGCGCCCACAAGTACAGGCAGGTGTGATAGGCGGTGGAGGTGTACGAATTGATGATGCTTGCGACCATGACCAAAGCGAAGAAGACGAACAGGGCAACGGCAATGGCAAGACCCGAAACGACATTGATCCCGCCGGAGAGATAGACCGCCCCGCCGCCGATGCCCAGTGCGATGAGAAAGCCGCCGAAACCAAACACAAAACCGATCAAACCGGTCACCCAGCGCACGCCGACCGTGCTGATACCGATCAGCAATAAATTCTGTTTGGTGATATTAAGTATCCTCTGCATCCCGTTTTTCAGGTTCAGGTCGTCGATGACCATGGCAGGCAGGATGAGGTAGGAGGCTTCCGTCCACAAGGCTGAGAACAGGTTCACCGCGCCGCGCGCAATGCTGGATGCAACCCCGCCGCGCCGGTTACGGTTGGCGGCGTTCTTGAGCACATTCACCACCGTGGAAGCCGCGGCAAGCGTGAGGATATCGAAAAAATCGCGGCGCACCACAGCCCAGGCTTTATCCATGCGGCCATCACCCTCGGCAAGATAGCCGTAGATGAGATAGACGGTCATGGCAGAGAAGACGTACGTCACTACGAACTGCACAAAGATCATGACCGATCCCATCACGGCAAGAATGACCTGACCGGCTGTTGAATCGCCAAACAGGACTGCCGCGCCCACAATTGGGATGATCCCGATCACCGAGATGATCATGCCCGCGAGCAATGCAAAAATGGACGGCTTGAGCAGGTCCTTATCCTTGAACGCCATGCTCCAGGCTTGTTTCAAGAACGACCAGCCGCGTGAAAAAGATTGCATAAGACAGTCTCCTTTGGGAATTAATTAAAGCGATTATAGCAAATGATTTACCAGTGGTGCGGGATATCATCAGCAATTCTCAGTATGTCGTTTCGACCTTCGGGAAGCAATCCCCTGGTTGTAGTGAGGAGACTGCTTCGCCAGAGGCTCGCAGCGACATGTTCATGGTGAGAATTGTGGGGATATCATCCCACTCCACGAATTGTTTTCCGGCGCGCCAGCAGGACCAATCCCAGCGGGACGAGGAACGCCGAGCCGCACAGGGGATTTGCCGCGGAAATGGGCGTGGGATTGGGAACAGGCGTCGCCTCTTTCTCAGGGACAACTGTCGCCGTGGGAAGAGGCGTTTCCGTCGCTGACGGCACGGAGGTCGGCTCGACCGGGACAGGTTCCAGCGTGGGAAAGTCCGGCGTGGCAGTCAACCACAGATAGTCGTATCCGCTTTCCAATTGCTGGATCGCATCGGGGAAGAGGTAATAGATCGTTTCGGCGATCTCCTTCACCTTTGCATCGTTCGGGGAAAGTTCCTGCGCGCGGTGGATTTCCTGCATGGAGCGGAGCATTTCAACGCGTGTATCCTGAAGTTCCTGTGATGAATAATACGCATGGACAGCCAGCAGGTTGGCGTAACCGGCATGCCAGAGCGCATCGTCCGGCAGGAGCGACAAACATTTTTCGTAGGCTTCGATACTGCGCGCGTACAGTTCCTGCCCGCCTGCATCGAGCCGGAAGCCGCGCCTGTAGAAGAACATTTCCTTGTACAGTTTGCCCAGCCGCCCCCACGCTTCCCCATCGTTCGGGTTGGCGCCGACATTGGCTCGCTCTTTCAACACCTTCTGCCAGGCGGAGGGCATCACCAGCGACAGTTGAAAATCATTGCTTCGGTCCGGTTCCATGTTTTCAAAATGCCATCGTATCTCCTGTCCCTGGATCACACCACCGGGAGGCGTTTGGGACCAGCCGATTTGCTCATCGAAGATCACGTTCTGCGTACTGGCTTCATACGGCAAGCGGACGATCAGATCCGCACTGCCAATGGAATCCCTCCAGCCTTCACCGGTATGGAATACGTAATAAAAAGCGACAAACGGATACTCACCCGTGCCTTCGAGCAGGTATGTCACCTGAATGTTCACGTCCTGCCCCGGCGGGAAGGTCACATCAAACTCCGCCCACGGCACCGCGTCACTGCTCCACATCGGGTCTTCCTGCAAAACACGGCGCGTGGCCACCGGACTCCCGTTTACTTTGACACCTAAATTCTTGATCTCGGGCACTTCACCAAAGCCGTTGTTCGAGCCTAATGGGAACCGCACACCCATGCTTTCGGCGGCGCTTCCGAGATTGCGCATGGTGAAATCGGCACTGACCTTTGCCTGCCCAAGGCTTCCCTGTGGCGCGCTCGCCAGCACATCCAGCACCACCGTCTCGGCGACCATGCGGACTTCCGTTCCCTCCGTGCCGGGTTCAGGGTTTGACCCTGGCGGATGCCCCGGAGGCGCAATGTCGGCGCGCACCGCCACCGGCACTGAAGCAAACATCACGAAGCAAAGAACGACAATGACCTGAAATATCCTTTTCATTCTGCTCCTCTCACAACAAACTGATCGGGTCCACTTCCACGCGCCAGCCGTCCAACTTCAACCCGCGCAGGGACTCTTTCGGACTCGATCCGCGCAGGACGATCTGCCAGCGATAATATCCACCGACTTTCGCAAAGAAACACGGGACGGGACCGATCACCGCCGACGACTGTTTACTGTTCACTGATAATTTTTCCGCCACCCTTTTCGCCTCTTTCTCAGCGGCTTCCTGGTCCTCGCTCCGGAATTCGAGTCTCACCAGACGCGCGAACGGCGGATAGCCCAGGCGTCTGCGTTGTTCCAATTCGTATTCGTAAAATCCGTTCACATCATGCCCCGCCGCGGACTGGATGACCTGATGCTCCGGATCGAAGGTCTGCAATATGACCTTCCCGCCGCGCTCACTGCGACCGGCGCGCCCGGCGACCTGCGTCAGCACCTGAAAGACTCTTTCCGCCGCGAACGGATCGGGCAGGTGCAGACCCACATCCGCCAGCACGATACCAACGAGAGTCACCATGGGCAGGTCGAGACCTTTGGCGAGCATCTGGGTGCCGATCAACACATCGGCTTTGTGGTTGGCGAAGTGCGTGAGGATCATTTCGTGCGCGTCTTTCTGGCGCGTGGTATCCCAGTCCCAGCGCAAGGTGCGCGCTTTGGGGAACAACTGATTTACTTCCTCTTCCACCTTTTCACTACCCAAGCCATACTCGCGAATTTGTTTACCACCGCATGCTGGGCACGTTTTCGGTTTGCCGCGTTTATATCCACATTGATGACATAAAAGCGTTTGAACGTTGGAAGGTTTGAACCCTTCGACCAGCTCAGGGTGGCGGGTTTGAAGGTTGTCATTAGACTTGTCAACCTGCAAACTTTCCAACTTTTCAACATGTAATGTCAGCGGGGTATCGCAATTGGGGCATTTCAACACATAGCCGCAATCGCGGCAAAAGATGTAGGTGGCGGTCCCGCGCCGGTTGAGGAAGAGGATGGCTTGTTCGCCGCGCTTCAGCGTGGACTCGAGCTCCGTGAGCAACATCCGGCTGAAGATTCCACGTTGACCCGCTTTCAGTTCCTCCCGCATATCCACCAAATGGACAGGCGGCAAGCCTGTTTCAACGATGCGTTTGGGCAATTCCAATGCGCGGAGTTCGCCGGTTTCTGCCTGACGGCGTTGAATGATACTCGGCGTGGCAGACCCCAGCACGCACACCGCGCCGCACAACCGGGCATAATCCTGCGCCGCACCGACCGCGTGATAGAACGGCGGCTCCGCTTGAAAGAACGACGAATCGTGACACTCATCTGCCACGATAAGACCGATATTCGGAAGCGGCGAGAACAACGCGCTTCTCGCGCCGATGATGACCTTGAGTTTGCCTGCGCGAGCCCGCCGCCAGGTATCGTAGCGCTCCCCCTCCGACAACTTCGAATGGACCAGCCCCACCTGCCCGGGAAAGCGGCTCACGAAACGATGCACTGCCTGCGGCGTAAGCGCGATCTCCGGCACAAGGATGAGCGCCTGCCTGCCGCGCCGAATCACTTCCTCTGCCGCGCGCAAATAAATTTCTGTTTTGCCCGAACCGGTGACACCCTGCAAGAGAAATACAGGATGCGTATCGGGAGATGCAATGGCGTGGATGATTTTATTCAGGGCAAAAGATTGTTCGGGGGTCAGTTCAAGAACTTTTTCATCCTTCATCCTTCCGGCTTCAACCTTCTGAAGCGGATCACGGAAGATCTCATTCTCGAACAGGCGGATCAACCCGCGTTCTTCGAGAGTCTCGAGGTCGGCGAGATTGCATCCGCTTTCGGCATAGACCCAGGACAGGTTGACCGGTTCCGGCTGTTGGAGGAGGAACTTCAACGCGGATTGCCTGCGCGCGAGCGTCTGCTTCATCCCCAGCGACTCCATCGCCGCGGACGCCTCCTCCGGCGGGACAGCGAGCTGTGCCACGCGAATGAACTTGGACCTGACCCTCGGTGGCGGCAGGATGCTCCGTGCCGACAATACCCCCTTCCGCACAAGGAATTGCGCCGTCTTGCGCCAGTCCACTTTGGCGAAGTGCGTGTCGATCTGCCGTCCGCGCAATGCGCCGCGTGTCTGGAGTAAATTCAGCAATCTGTCTTCGATTGTCACCCGCTGTGTTTTGGGATTTACTGTTCCATTTTCTACTTTTCTACTCTCTATTCCCCGCTCTCTAATCTCGTACACCGTATCCACCTGCTGACCGAGTCCGACCGGCAAAAAGAGAGCGATGATGCCTGCGAGCGGCGTCAGCGTGGATTCTGCCATCGATTCCGCGAGAGCAAGCTGAGGCTGAGTCAGAACCGGTTCTTCATCCACCAGGTCAACGATCTCTTTCACATCCGGCACCGAGGGCGAATCCACAAAACGAAGCGCCACTCCCTGCACGGTCTGTTTCCCAAACGGGACGATGACCAGAGTACCCGGTCCCACCCTGCCTGCAAGCGATGCGGGCACGGCATAATCGAACACACCCGTAACAGCAGGGACATTGACGACGATCTGCACGAAGGATGTCATTGTTTGGATTGTACTTGAAAGCGATGGAATTGGTATATCTGGAGTATTGCGGTCTGATTAGTGTGAATGTATAATCCTCGCCAATCAAAGTACGACAGAGGAAAAGGATGGAGCAACACACCTGGATCGGTCGTTCACTGAATGGAAGATACAAGATAGATGCACTGTTGGGTCAGGGGGGAATGTCGGCTGTCTACAAGGCAACCGACCCAAACTTGAAACGCGTTGTCGCTATCAAACTCATCCACCCGCATTTATCCACAGACAACGAATTCGTCTATCGCTTCAAACGCGAAGCGGCGGCTGTTGCCGCATTCCGCCACCCCAACATCGTGCAGGTCTACGACTTCAACAACGATAACGATGTCTATTACATGGTGCTGGAATTCATCCCCGGCGAAACCCTGCAAGACCGTTTGAAGCACCTCAAAAAAACGAATACCCGCATGCCGCTCGACCAGGCGATCAGGGTTATTCTCGACATCTGTAACGCGCTCGGGTATGCCCACAAACAGGGCATGATTCACCGCGACATCAAACCCGCCAACATCATGCTCGATATCCACAGCCAGGCGATCCTGATGGATTTCGGCATCGTCAAGATCCTCGACGCCACTGAACACACCACCACGGGCGCAGTGCTTGGCACAGCCCGCTACATGTCGCCCGAGGTCATCCGCTCCGAAATGCCCGATGAGCGTTCCGACCTGTACTCGCTCGGCGTCACCTTTTACGAAATGCTGAGCGGCGACCCGCCCTTCGATGCCGATTCCGCCATGTCGCTGTTGATGCGGCATCTGAACGACCCCGTCCCGGACCTGAATTCCAAACGGTCGGACATTCCCCGTGAATTGATTCGGATCGTCAATAAGGCGCTGGAAAAGGACCGGAATGACCGCTACCGTTCCGCCAACGAAATGGCAGGGGACTTGAAACGCTTCCTTGCCGCGCTCGAAACGGGTCCCGTTTCAACAGCCGCCTCCACCCCCGGAGAATCTCCTGCGCCAGTGACGGATAAGACCGAACCCTGGGATATTTCCAAGCCAGCACATTCGCAATCGGGGTTGATGGATTACGCGCCAACGACGGCGGATAAACCCGCGCAAAAGGTTGAAACA
Organism: Chloroflexota bacterium; assembly: GCA_041302025.1. Classification (GTDB taxonomy): domain Bacteria; phylum Chloroflexota; class Anaerolineae; order Anaerolineales; family Villigracilaceae; genus Defluviilinea. The sequence continues at coordinate 9,210 of JBFYRY010000114.1, forward strand.
GTCACACCTGCATCGACAGCCGTCTCGATGACCAAACCGCCCACTGGAGGCGCTGGGAAACCGGCATCGAAAACCGCGCTTCCTGTAATACTCAAACTGGGTGTGACCGCGCTGATCGTCCTGTGCATTGCTGTGTCGGGCGTATTGGCATGGAACATCAACTCCTGGCTAAAGCAACGAGGCGAAGTCGCGGTTGTAACCCAGACCGTGGATGCGGGAGAGCAGGTCGTGATCCCGGCAAGCACATCCACGAACATCCCCGCTCCCACAAGCGCCCCCACCGACACCCCGGTGCCGCCAACGCCCACACCATCCACTCCTTATGTGCTGATCACAGGCATACGGCTTGAGAATAATAAATACATCGTCGATTATGAAACCCACAATTATCCGGGGTCTTCATCAATGCACGTGCATATGTTCTTCGACACGGTCCCGCCGGAGCAGGCTGGCATGCCGGGGTCCGGTCCCTGGAAATTGACCTGGGGAAAATACGGCGATCCGCCGTTCACGCAGTACGGTCCAGCCAACCGCCCGGTAACCGCCTCCCAGATCTGCGCGCTGGTCGCCAACCCCGATCATACTGTCAACATGGGCACCGGCAATTGCTTCGACCTCCCCACCGCCGAAACATCGCTCCTGACACCCACGCCGTCCACTCCGTATGCTCTCATCACCGGTATCCGTCTCGAGAACAACAAGTACATCGTGGATTTTGAAACTCATAATTTTCCCGAGTCTTCCTCACTGCACGTACACATGTTCTTCGATACGGTCCCACCCGAGCAGGCCGGCATGCCAGGTACCGGACCGTGGAAAATGACCGGCGGTGAGTACGGCACTTCGCCGTTCATGGACTACGGTCCAGATAATCGTCCGGCAACCGCCTCGCAGATGTGCGTATTGGTTGCCAATTCCGATCACACCGTCATTCATAAAACCGGCAATTGCTTCGACCTGCCAAAATAATCCAGCAAAAGGAGATATCGACTTTATGCACACAAGTCTTGGTTATTTGAAACTGAAACTTCCCGGCGGCGTGGGGCAGGAATTCGAAATCTCCAAATCAGAGATCACGGTCGGGCGCGGACAGACGAACGACATCGTTATTCAGGATGCAAAATTATCGCGCCTGCATGCACGCTTCGAGTTCAACACCAAAGGGGAAGTCACGGTTGTCGACACGGGATCAACCAACGGCGTCAGCGTGAACGGGGTCAGGGTCAGCCAGGCGTTCATCCAGCCGGGGGATGTCATCCAATTGGGCGAGAGTCAGATCCAATATGAACAGTCGGTGCAGGAAGTGGAGAACTTGACGGTCATCGAGTCGGAACTCGATCTCGACCGCACGATCGCGAATTTTTCCCTGCCTGTGGTCTTGAACGAGACCAGCGAAGACCGCATCGTCATTTACACGCCCGACAAAACATGGGAGGTTCTGCTCGATGACCACGTGGACTCATTGACGATCGGCCGCAATGCCGGCAACGACATCGTGATCGAACACCCAAGCATCTCACGGACTCATGCCCGCATTGTCCGCGACCACCGCACCTTTAAATTGAAGGACCTGAACAGCAGTAACGGCATATATGCGATGGGTCAAAAATGCGATGAGGTGGTGCTTGAATCCGGCGTAACGGTGAAGATGGGATATGCCACGCTTGTTTTCAAAAGCGGGTTCAAAGAGGAGCATCTCACCAT
>JBFYRY010000115.1:0-23982 GCA_041302025.1 Chloroflexota bacterium
GCCTTCAATGTCTATGTCTTGATGCTTGCTGAACCCGCCCAGGCATTGACGGGACTCGTCAACGCGGGTGGTGAAGCCGCGGCTGGTGCACAACGTGTCTTCGAAGTGCTGGATACTCTCCCTGCAATTCATACTCCGAAGGATGCTGTCAAACTCGAAACCCTGCGCGGCGAAGTGGAATTTAAAGATGTGGAGTTGAAGTATAAAGATGAGAAAACAGCCTCTTTAAACGGAATCAGTTTGAAGGTCGAACCGAACCGCATTGTCGCATTGATCGGGCAGACGGGTTCGGGAAAAACGTCGCTTGTGAATCTCATCCCGCGTTTTTACGATGTGACCGAAGGTGAAGTGAGTGTGGATGGACACGATGTAAGAAACGTTGACTTGATTTCCCTGCGCAGGCAGATCGGCATCGTCTTACAGACATCGCTTCTCTTCTCCGACACCATCAAAGCCAACATCGCTTATGGTCGTCCCGAAGCCACCCTGGACGAAGTCATTGCCGCCGCCAAAGCCGCGCAGGCGCACGAGTTCATCGAAGGCTTCACGAATGGATACGACACGGTTGTCGGTGAACGCGGCGTGACCCTCTCTGGCGGGCAACGCCAACGTGTGGCAATTGCGCGTGCGCTGTTGATGGATCCGCGCATTTTGATTTTGGACGACTCGACATCAAGTGTGGATACCCAAACCGAAAAACTCATCCAAGCCGCGCTGGATAATCTCATGGAAGGACGCACCACATTTGTCATCGCACATCGCCTTTCTACGGTAAGGCGCGCGGATATGATCCTGGTGATGGACAAAGGTCAAATCGTCGAACGTGGCACGCATGACGAGTTGCTCAAGGCTGGTGGGTTGTATAAGGAAATCCACGACTTGCAGTTGGTGGATCACGCCAAGTTTGCCGAAGAGATGGAAGAGATCGAGAAACCATCATCCTTTGAACATGCCAAAGAAACCTTCTAACCTTTCACCTTTCAAACCTTCCAACCATATACCTGAAACCCAAAAATGACTCGCATCATTCCTCCCACATTCATCACCCAGTCCGAAGAAGCCTATGATAAGGGCTATGACCCCAAAGTAGCGCGTGGACTGCTGCAGTTTGTCAAGCCATACACGAGACAGATGCTTATCTCGCTGTTCTTTATGATCATCGTCACTGCCGCGGCGGTGTCGGGACCGTACTTCGTCAAGCTGGCAATTGACGAGGGCGTCGGCAGGAACGATCTCACAGCGTTACGCAATATCGCCCTGGCTTACCTCGTTATTGCTAGTATTCAGCTGGTCACAAACTTTTTCCGTGTGCGCATTATGTCGCGTGTGGGACAGCATGTGCTGTACGACGTCCGCACGGCGATGTTCGACCACTTGCAGAAGTTGTCGCTGAGCTTCTACAACCGTTACAGCGTGGGACGTGTCATCACGCGCGTCATCAACGACGTGGGTACCTTGCGTGAGTTCGTTACGTGGGCGGTGCTGGCGATCGTCCGCAATTCGCTGGCGATCGTTGGGACGTTGATCGCGATGCTGTCTCTCAACCTGCGCCTGTCATTGATTACGTTTGCCGTTCTGCCCCTTATGGTCTTGGCGACCATCCTGTATCGTAATACGGCTCGCCGTAATTACCGCAAGGTGCGTGCGGCGGTCTCGTGGACCAACTCTGTGCTGGCGGAGAATGTCAACGGTGTGAGAGTCGTGCAGGCATTCTCGCGTCAGGCGCATAACTTCTCGAACTTCAAGGAGTATGTTAATCGTTATTTCCTTGAGACGAGTCTTGATGCGGCAAAAGTGGCGTCCGCTTTCACGCCCATCGTGGATGTGCTCGGCGCCATCGCGACTGCGCTGGTTGTATATCTCGGCGGGACGTTCGTGCTGGGCGAGTCGATCACACCTGGTGTGTTGATCGCGTTCGTGCTGTATATTGACCGCCTCTTTGAGCCTATCCGTGATCTGAGTCGTCGCTTCGATACGCTTCAGTCCACGATGGCGGGCGGAGAACGGATTCTCGAACTGCTCAATACGCCGATAGAGGTTCGGGATGCGGAAGATGCCCTAGAGATGAACCCAGTGATCGGCGGAGTCCGATTCGAAGATGTCCAGTTCCACTATTCGGATGATCCGACTCTTGTCCTCGATGGAATCAATCTCAACGTGGATGCTGGTCAGACGGTGGCGTTTGTGGGGGAGACGGGCGCCGGCAAGACGACGATTGTCAAACTGTTGACGCGCTTCCATGACCCGACTTCGGGCTGTGTGCGCGTGGACGGCGTTGACCTGCGGACGGTGACTCAGCAATCTTTGCGGCGACAGATGGGCATGGTGTTGCAGGACCCGTTCCTGTTCAACGGGACGGTGAAGGAAAATATTTTGTTCGGGCGGCTGGATGCGAGCGATGCGGACGTGATTGCGGCGGCGCAGGCGGTGGGCGCGCATGACTTTATCATGGCTTTGAAAAGCGGATATGACTCGGCTGTGGAGGAAGGCGGCGCGACGTTGAGCGTGGGACAGCGCCAGTTGATCTCGTTCGCGCGTGCGTTGCTTGCCGACCCGCGGATTTTGATCCTGGATGAAGCGACGTCATCGGTGGATACACAGACCGAGCAGATCATTCAACGCGCGCTGGCGACTCTCTTGAAAGGGCGTACATCCTTTGTGATCGCGCATCGTCTTTCTACGATCACGAACGCGGATAAGATCGTGGTCATTCACGATGGAAAGATCATCGAGCAGGGCACGCACACCGAGTTGCTGGCGAATCAGGGGATGTATTATGAACTTTATAAAACAGGTTTCCAAGAATAAGGGCAAAAACCTGACAGGTTTTCCGCGGCACTTGATCTGCCGAGTTGCTGGCGTGGACGCGGATTCTCGTTTGGCTCGGTTCCGCGAAAACCTGTCAGGTTTGGGCGTAAAGTGGCGTGCTATAATTTGAGCAAGAGGTAACTATGGCTACACCTAGAATCTTTCAAGATATTCAGAATCTTCCGCCCGAAGCCCAAAAGCAGGTCTCTGATTTCGTGGCATTCTTGAAGACGCGCTACACCATAACTCCGCGCAAGAAGACGAAACGCGGGAAGTTGGAAGACGAGCCATTTTTTGGCATGTGGAAAGACCGTGAGGATATGCGCGATAGCACAAAATGGGTGCGTGAACTTCGCCAACGCGAATGGGGACGGAAATGAGCCTTGTACTTGTCGACACTGATATTCTGATTGACTTTGCTGGACACATACAGGATGCGAGTGATGTCTTGATAGATCTTGAACGAAGTTCTACTCTGGCTGTTTCTGCTATAACTGAATTGGAACTGTTGGTAGGGTGTCGGAATAAAACTGAATTACAAAAAACTGACCGCCTTCTCGATCGGTTTCAAGTTGTTCCGCTCAACGAACAAGTTTCCAGTACCGCCGTCAAACTGATTCGCAAATATCGCCTGAGTCATGGGCTATTACTTGCTGACGCCCTGATTGCGGCAACTGCGCTCGATTTAGGCTGTGAGTTTATTACCAAAAACCAGCGCGATTATCGGTTTGTTGAAAATCTTAATTTGTTGTCTTATCCATTGAAGTAAGACGATGACATTTTCTTTGAAAATTGCTCAACAAGATAATGTTGGGCAATTTTAATTTCTTGAGAAGGCATGAACAATCCCAAAATCCTCTTCCGTGTCCACGCCGTTCATCGTATGTTTGAGCGGGATGTTTCCATTAGGAAAGTATTGGGAGCCATCAAAACGGGGGAGACCATCGAAGATTACTCATCAGAAACGCCTGAGCCGAGTCGCTTGATTTTGGGGTTTCAGGGGAAACGTCCGTTCCATGTGGTGACTTCCGAGAATTTGGTGACGAACGAAACGACGATCATTACGGTTTACGTCCCTGATCCGAATAAGTGGAAGAAAGATGCGAGGACTCGAAGGTGAAAATCTTTAAACACAAAGGACACAAAGTACACGAAGGAAAGAGCAAGGGAAAAACAAAAACCTTTGTGCCCTTTGTGGTAAATAGGTTTTTATGATCTGTCTCATTTGCAGGCAGGCTGAGACCGTGGACGGGCTGACCTCAGTCCATTTTGAGCGCGGAGAGATGAAGTTGACCGTGAAGAATGTGCCAGCGCGGGTATGTCCCAGTTGCGGGGAGGCGTATGTGGAGGAGGATGTCGCGGTGCGATTGTTGCGGGGCGCGGAAGATCTGTCCGTGGCGGGGGAGATGGATAGTATCCGCGATTATGGCTTGTTTGCAACGGGGTGAGAATGGAAGTTATTCGACTCCCTGTTTATAATTATCCCCATGAACAATCCTTGGCTCAGTTATCTTCCTATTTTTCTGTCCCTGCTTCTGTCGTCTACGGTTGCGCTTAACGCCTGGAGGCATCGACAGTCGCCGGGGATTCGGACATATGCCTACGTCACGCTCGCCGAAATATCCTGGGTCATTGGTTACATCTTTGAACTTGCCAGCCCCAGCCTGGCAGGCAAGGTCTTTTGGGACGACTTCCAATTCATCGGTTCGCTGTTCGTGCCGCTGTTCCTGATGTTTTTTGCCTACGAATATACAGGACAGGAGAAGCGCCTCCCGCGCCGTGCGCGTGTTGCCCTGGTTGCGATCCCGGTCTTGTTCCTGATCCTTCTCTACACCAATCCCCTGCATGGACTTGTCCGAACGCCCACGGCTCATATCGTCAGCGGCAAGCCCTTCGATGTCCTTTTGTATGACTTCACCCCGCTCATGTGGGCTAGTTTCATATTCATGTATCTCACGTATATTATTGCGACAATCCTTTTCATCAGGAATCTTTTCCGCCAGCACAGGTTGTTTCGCACACAGACGTTGATCATTTTGCTTGGTTTTGTCTTTCCGTTTCTCGGTTCGATCCCAGGCATTGCCGGGATCATTATCCTTGGGCAACGTGACATTACCCCCTATACCTTCGGCGTTGCGAATCTGATCTTTGCCTGGGGGTTGTTCCGTTATGGCTTGTTCGAGATCGCGCCCATTGCCCGCGATGCGATCATGGAATTCATGAGCGACGTGGTCATTGTGGTGGATGCCCAGTCCCGTATTGTGGATATCAATCCCGCCGCGTTGCTGGGCTTGGAGACCTCAGCCAATCAGGTAATTGGATTGCCCATCTCGCAACTTCTCGAAGACCGTCCCGAGTTGATCAGGTTCTTTCAGTCTGATGGACCTCTTCGTGAAGACGTTTTTTATGCATCCCCCAGCGGTGTGGAATTCATTCTCGATACATTCATGTCCCCGCTCTACGATCAAAACAATAATCTGGTTGGGCGGTTGCTCGTTGCCCGCGATATTTCCGAGGAAAGAAAAGCGCAGGCTGAACTGCGCAAGGCATACGACCAATTGGAGTTGCGCGTCCAACAGCGCACTGCCGAACTCGAAAAGGTAAATCGCGACCTCGAGCAGAAGAACGCCGAACTGGAACGCTTCACCTATACCGTCTCGCACGACCTCAAGACTCCGCTTGTTACCATCAGCGGTTATCTCGGATATTTGAAACAGGACCTGGCATCGGGGAATGTCGAGCGCCTCAATAAAGATACCGACCGCATTGCAAGTGCCGTGTCAAAGATGGACAAACTGCTCAAAGACCTGCTCGAACTCTCGCGCATCGGGCGTATGGTCAACCCTTCGCAGACGATCCAGTTTCAGGATTTGGTGGACGAAGCGCTGGAGATCGTCCACGGGAGATTGGATGCAGGAAAAATCACGGTTCAGACTCAGCCGAACCTGCCTCTCATCCGTGGAGATAAGCCGCGTCTGACAGAGGTCCTGCAAAACCTGCTCGACAACGCCGCCAAATTCATGGGCGATCAACCGAATCCGCTGATCGAGATCGGTGTACAAGACGGGCAGGATGGCTGGTCCGTTTTCTTTGTCAGGGACAACGGCATGGGAATCGAGCCTGAATATCACGAACAGATCTTCGGTCTCTTCAACAGACTTGATCCCCGCATCGAAGGGACAGGCATCGGTCTCGCGCTCGTCAAACGCATCATTGAATTTCACGGCGGAAAAATCTGGGTGGAAAGCGAACTGGGTAAAGGCTCCACGTTTTACTTTACTTTGGAAAACGCACAGTAAACATATAATACCCGCTGGGTATATAAGTCATCATCCCGTTACAGTCACGGGTTGTTCAATTCATGACGTATAATTTTCGTTGATGTGAGAAAGGAAGTTCTCGATGCCCTACCCGATCACGCAACGCGAATTGACGATCCACCTGCATAACAGGAATTGGTATCTGCGTCCCATTGAGGACGAAGAGAAAATTCTTGGTCCCGTGGATTATGGCTGGCATCGCTACAACCTGTATCCCGACAGCTTCACCTTTGGCGAAGGATTGCTGGCGGGCAGTTCCATCCCAGGTTCGCGGCGATTGGTATTTTGCTCGTGGAGTTCCCAGTGGGATGGGTTCTATGTCTCCAGCATGGGCGGCGCGGCGTACACGTTTCATGGAGTCGGTGTCAACTATGTGGCGTTGCGCGGGATGGCGGCAGAACCGAGCGTGGTGTTGCTCAATCACAAAGCTGGGGAGATTCAAGTACGCGTTGAACCTGTCAATGTGGAACCGATCTGGGCGGGATATGCCAGCCCAGATGGCGAGTCGTTGATCGGTTTCTTCGCTCTTCAACAGGCGTTGTATGACCGTTATGCAAAAGAATATACAAAAGGCAATCTGCGCATCTGCGCCATCGGTCCAGCGTCGAAATATACGCGTGAAGGAGCGATCGGTTCCAGTCCACTGCGTAAAGATGCTTTCACAGCAGTCGTGGATTGGGCGGGACGCGGCGGCTTGGGCAGTCGTCTGTTGCAACGACATAACGTTGTCGGCATCATATTCGGCGGCGAGTGGGATGATCCTGATCTGCGCGACTCGGCTGAAATCGATTCGTACTTCCTCGAGCATTTCGGCAAAAAGACCATCCAGACCGATATTGCTGTGACTGAAAAATATCGCTATGTGCCCGAGTTTGAAACCGGCGGCACATTTGGCGTCAACATGCGCGACTTGAACGAACGCATTTTGAGTTTCAATTACACGTCCATTTATCAGCCTGTTGAAGCGCGTTTACGTCAGCATGAGAATTTCATCCTGAACCACTATTTGAAGCAGTTCAACGAAGAGACCATCAAAACCAAAAAGTTCCAGCATTGCGGCGAGCCATGTCCCGTTGTCTGCAAGAAGATGTACGGGAAATTTAAGAAGGATTATGAGCCATATCATGTCCTCGGTCCGCAGGTGGGAGTCTTTGACCAGCGCGCCGCGGAACTGCTCAATGACTATGTCGATGCGATGGGGTTTGACTCGATCCAATCGGGTGGGACGGTCGCGTGGATCATGGAACTGGTCCGCGACGGGTTGATCGAACCGTCAGCGTTTGGATTGCCTCCGGTTGGCGAACTCAGCTTCGGGTGGGCGGATGAAGCGTCCCAGTTTGACATCGTCGCTGACAGCATGAAGAATGCACAGTACGCGATGAACGTTGTCCATGCCATCCTGTTCGAGCCGAAAGCGGAAGTATTCCGCAAGAGCATCCGCGTGGCTGCAAAGGAGATCGACAGACAGTACGGCATCCGCAGCATTGACCGCGCGGTGTTCATCGGTCATGGCGATGAAGGGTGCATGGTCCCGAACCAGTATTGGGTGCCGGGCATGTTGAGTCCCATGCCGATGATGGGCAAGTACTTCGTCTATTACGGCGTGGATTTTCAAAGCCCTGAGAATTTGGGGCGCAGAAATGTCGAGCGCATGACGTATGAGTTATTCAATGAGAACAGCGGTATCTGCCGCTTCCATCGCAAGTGGGCTGAGACCATCACCGATGAGATTTTGCGTGCCCATTACGCCGGGCTGGATGTGGACTACAAGGCGCATCAATTCGAACTGGCGCGCGAGATCTATGATCGCGAGGCGCCCAAGATCGTTTTCTGGGAGAGTGAGCGCGTGATGGATGTGGTGATGGGGCACCTGGTGCAATGGGAAAGTGATGGACTGCGTGCCCCCGAGTTGATGGAATGGCTGGGACGTTTCCGTGAGGATAAACATTCGGCGGTCAGAGCCTACTGGGATGCTGTTTACACTGGAATCAAATCCGCGTTCAAAGAGGGACCCGACGCGATCCCCGATAACCCCACGCCGGGTCAGCAGAAGAGACAAAGCGGCACATAGTAATAATTTTTCCATCGAGAGTTGTGGAAGCGAATCCCTGCATGGTCAACTCCTGACAGGGATTTTTAATTGAGCAGGTGATCTTTTTGGTGCCTGATAGGTTTTGTTAATTCGTGATTGAATTTGATTGATTCAACGCATACGATTGTACAAGAACTCTATTTCCTGCAAACATGCGGGCGAAACTTTTATCCCGTATCAGGGTTTACGAGGAGGTAGAGAAAAGGAGATTTTATGGATACTGAGACGAATAACAAACCTGCATCTTTCTATGACCGGTCTGGAGTTGAAAAAGGGGTCATCCCTGTGGCGGGTGGCATTCCCTTCGGTTTTGAACGCGTGACCAATTCCTCCGTGGGGATTGGCGGTGTGTACGGGACCTGGGGCGATAGTTATGACAACGAGACTTTACCGGCATTCCTCGAACAGCGACTGGGATACCCGCTTCCACCGAACGAGAAGTTGAACCTGTCCGAGTTGGGTTTCGTCAACCGACAGCATGTCCCGTTAAACCTGACAGCAGACGAGCACATGCGGCTTGAGGTCGAAGTGGGCGCCCGGTTCCTTGTCGAAGCCATGAAAGCCTGTGATTGGAATCCGTCTGAAGTGGATGCGGTGCTGATCGGCATGAGTGCCCCGCTCTCGGAGGATTACCTCGACAAGATCACAAATGCCGCCGGGATCCGGAAGGATGCTTTAAAAGTGGCGACCCATAAGGCATGTGACGGTTCCACGAGCAGTCTGCATCTCGCATTGAATCCTGCATTGCCTGAAAATTTGCAACTCGAGCGGAACATCGCTGATGCGTTGTATGGGAAGAAGGTGCTGGTGGGGGGCATAGAAGGGTTGAGCCGTTTTGTGGGTTCTTCTCATGACGCGAACGCTCTCCAGCTATTTGGGAATGCGGCTGGGGTGGTGGGTGTCATCCCGGGCACGACGATGAAGTTTATTGCCGGCAGGTCGCGTGAAGTATTCGACGATGATGGCGTGCTTCAGGTGGCGATGTATTACCCGCATTCGGGGCAAAAACCGGAAGGCGGATATAACGTGGATGTGACCGAACCTCTTGCAAACAACGTTCGTATAGCCGGTCTGATGCATGAGCCCAAAGACGGCTCATCCATTACCATGGCGGGACCGATGGGGATGGTCAAATTGTTCGTGCGGACCGGGGTGCAGGTGGTGCGGGATGTGTACGCGGCATATCGGGAGAAACTGATCGAGTTGGAAATGGGCGGAAAATCCCTGGCTGTTGCCATCGTCCACCATGCCAATTACAAGATCAATAAACTCAAGGAGAAGCATTTGCAGAACGAGGGGATCGTCCTGCCGATGCCGTGGTTATTGAGCGAGTTCGGGAATGTCAGCGCGGCCTCGAACATGATCGCCTTCCTGCGGGAACTGCCCAATATGAAGCCGCTCGACCACATCCTGATCGATGGTTTTGGGGCGGGGACCTATTATGACGCGTTGGCAGTTGAACTCGGAGGGTAGTAGTCGCTCCTTGAACGGGACCAGATTTCCCGGTGTCTGGGGCGCAGATTCCCGTTGATTTTGTAACTCAATTGTCATTTTTCCGTCTTGTGTTTATTCAAGAATTGATGCAGGGCGAGATGGTTGATGTACCGATCAAAATGTAACCAGGATGTTGTTGGTTTGTTGCTGCGTTTGAAGACGTTTGAGGATGAATATCCGTATGGGATGTTTTCTTACAGGCGTTCCTCCTTCATGATGCTGATTTCCAGGTACCTGGGTGTTGTGTTGTATCGTTGAAAATTGATGAAGAATTAAATCAAAAATCCCCGATGGCTCGGGGATTTTTGATTTATAGGAAAGTTATGCGTTTGTTGCGCTGTGTTTGAACCAGGTTTTCCATTCACGCTTTTCCCATAGCACGAGGATGGGGGCGGCGATGAAGATGGACGAGTACGTTCCGCTGAGGAGACCGACGAGCAGGATGACAGCAAATTCCTGCAGGGTGACACCGCCAAAGAGGGCAAGCGACAGAAGGAGGAATTCCACGGTCATCAGCTGGGTGTTGATTGAGCGCTGGAGGGTCTGGATGATGGAATGGTTGACCAGTTTTTCGTAATCGAGACGACGCAGGGTGTTCGTATTTTCGCGGATGCGGTCGAACACCACCACCTTGTCCTGCACGGAAAAACCGATGACGGTCAGAAGGGCGGTGAGGAAGAGGGCATCTATTTGCCAGTCGAAGAGCAGTGACCCGATCCCGGCGACGCTGAATACCACAGCTACATCGTGAGCCATGGCGATGATGGCGCAGATGCCATAGCGCATGGCGTTGGGTACGTTGCGGAAGACATACGTGATGAAGAGGATGACCGCGAGAGCCGCCACGCCAACTGCTAGCGCGGCGCGGGATGCGACCTGCGAGCCGATGCTGGGACCCACGCTGTCGAAACGGATGACGCTGACTTCGCCGCCACTTTGGGTTCTCATTTCATTCAGGATAAAGTCGCGGGTTTCATTTGTAAGAAAGGAGGAACGGATCATGAGTGTTCCGCTTTCTGTAGTCTGGACCTGGGCATCGTTGATGCCTGCATCTTCATAGAGCGGGACCAGGTCCGCGCTTTGCAGGTTCTTGCCGCCTTCGAATTTGACCTCCAGCAGGGAGCCGCCGGTGAAATCAATGGAAAGGGGCATGCCGAAAACCGCCAGGATGATCAAGGCTGCGGGTGATGTAGACCGCTGTGAACAGGGAAATGCCCACGCCGAGCGCCAGTGTCAACGAGAAGCCTTTGACGATGGTTGCGCCGAAAGTGGAGCCGAACCAGTACAGGATCAGGGATGTGATGATGGTGGTGACGTTCGATTCCCAGATGGAGGGCCAGGCGCGTATCCAGCCCTGGTCGACAGCCTGGACCAAATTACGTCCACCGCGGAGTTCTTCCTTGATACGCTCGAAGATCAGGATGTTTGCATCCAACGCTGCGCCGGTGCTGAGCAGGAAGCCCGCGATGCCGGGAAGGGTGAGCGTAAAATGGAAGTATTTGAAAATGGCGAAGGCAAAGGCGGCGTAGAATACGATCGAAACATCTGCGACCATGCCGGGCAGGCGGTAATAAATGCCCATGAACAGGACAACAATAACCATGCCTATCGCTCCGGCCATCAGACTCTTTCGAAGCGAGTCTTCGCCAAGTGTCGGACCGATGATGCGTGTTTCAACCACTTTGAGCGGGATGGGCAGTGAACCATAACGCAACTGAACTGCGAGGGCATTTGCCGATTCGGCGGTGAATGAGCCGCTGATCTGTCCCTGTCCGCTTGGGATGGCGCCATTGATGCTCGGTGCCGAGATCACGCGTTTATCGAGAGTGATAGCCAGGATCTTATCTATATTGGCGGCAGTATGCTGTCCAAATATGGAGGTGCCTTCTGTTGAAAGCACGAAGTCGATGGCGGGTTGTCCGGACTGATCCAGACCCACATTTACGGTGCGCAAATCCTTGCCGGTCATGATGGTGTGATAGACGGTTTGCGGCTCTGAGCCGTCTGCGGGCGGTGCCGTTTCGGCTGATGTGCCTGTGGAAAAGTCCGTTAAAAGGAGAGTGCCTTCTTCGGGTCTGAAATCGCCGGTATCCACAAATTCGAGCAAGCCGGTCTGTTGAATGATATCGAGGATGGCATCTGTATCTTCCGTGCCGGGGAATTCACCGACGATGCGCCGGTCGCCCGCCAGTTGCACCAGGTTTTCACTCACAGCATAGGCATTGGTGCGGTTTTCGACAATATCGCGTGCGGTCGACATGGCGGTGGCATCCACTTCGGTTTCTTCAGGGACATCGGCTTCCAGCAGAACCTGCAAGCCGCCCTGCAGGTCGAGCCCGAGGCGCGGGGTAATGTTTCTCTGGAACAGAACGGTGTCGTTCACAGGGTTGATGATCTGGATCTCATCGGTCACATCCACCCAGATGGCAAGGGCGGCAATGATCAGGATAAGCACCAGACGTGTAGAAAGGTTTCTAATCATACGTTGGTAATCTCCACTCACAAAAATGTGGCGCTTTAGCGCCACGGCGGCGGTCATTATACCCCCGTTGATGGGCTATGTGTAGGACAATTTCCTCGTTCGTCATGGCTTTTTCCGTACAGTTACGGAATTATCCGTGCCTTCCGCGCGATCCGTGTACAGAACGTTCTTTTGTCAAGCGACTTTGAGAAGACCATTCCGCGTTGGTTACGTTTCCCCAGATTTGGAGCTGTCAGCCCGCTACGGGTAGACCCACTCATCGAAAAGAGCCTGCAGGTCACAGTCGCAGTGTCTTTCAACCAGCGCCTGCAAAGATCGAGGTTCAGCGATGCGCCATGAGAATTGAGCGGTATATTCTTTTAGAAAGGCGTCGAAAGCATCTGCTCCGATCCGTTCTTTGAGTGTTTCAAAGAACAGCGGACCGCGCCCGTAGACGATCGCCCCATACTCGCTGCCGGTATAGGAAGCCACCGGCTTGCCAATGGGGATATCCGCATTTCCAATGCCTGCCCAGCGGTTTTCCAACGAGGCGCGAAACCCGTCCGCGCCCTGTGCGCCATACTGGTCGGTGAAATACTGGAGTGTGGCAAATTGCGTCAACGACTCGTCGAGCCAGGGATCGTCCAGTTGATCGTTGCCTACGAGATTGTAGAACCATTGATGCCCCACTTCGTGCGCCACAGTTGACTCCAGATACACACGGGTCGGAGAATCGCGGAATTCCCCGTTCACATCATAGATTCGATTTGTGATGGCGATCACGCCGGGGTATTCAATTCCAAGAGCGGTATTGGGCGTGGCGACAATATCCAGTTCGGTGTATGGATAAGGAGCATACCGTTCGCTAAAGATCCTGAGCGCATTGACTGCCGTCTCCAGTGCCAGGTTTGCGCCATCCCGGAAATCTACGGATGCATAACTGTGGACGGTGACTTCGCCAACAGTTTTGGATACGACTTCATAGTTCGGACTCGCCACCAGGTAAAAATCGCGCGCGGGACCGCTCGCAACGGTCAGCGCCTGTGCCTGTCCGGCTTCGTCGAGGCTGATCTCGCTCCCGGACGTGACCAGCGCTAATCCCTTCGGTGCGGTGATGCGGACGATGAAGAATGCCGCATCTGCATAAGTGATATCGCCTCTTTGTGGCGGGAACTCGGCGTTCCAACCTTCATCATCGTACACGCAGATGATCGGGTAGGCGTGAGCAAGAGCGAGAATATCGTCGTAAAAAGCGAGCACGCCATAATTCAATTCCGCCGCCTGCGGCACCGTGACGGTATATTCCATTTTTACAACAACGCTTTTTCCCGGTTCCAGCGGCTGGGGTAACGGCACAGTCATCAGGCTGTTCTGCAAACCATATGACGGCACGGCAGGTTTGCCGTTTACGGTGATATTTGTGACCGTCATTTCGCCGCCGAGGATGTTCGGGAACAGGCGGAAGCGGATTTCGTTCAATGCGATTTTCTCGTCGTTGGTGTAACGGACTTCCTCCATGCCGGTGACATGGTAAAGATCGTCGGCGATCTCAAAGTCAAGGTGATAGATGCTCGCGTAGCCGAGACCGTCGAGCACGCCCTGCTCCGAACGGACTAATCCTGAACTGAAAATGGAGCGGTCATCCCAGGGCGTTTGCATGGGATCGTTCAGGGTCGGTGCAGGTGTCGGCGTGGATGTGGCGGGGGTCGATTGGATGGGGGGTAATGAACAGGAAACGAGAAACAGACTGAGGCTTAGGAATGAGGCGAAGAGTCTTTTCATCGAGTCCTTCTGTTCAGGTAGTCCAATGCCGATTGCAGGACCTGGTCTGGAGTCAGGTCATCCGTATTGATGATTATATGGGCGTGCTGATGGGCATGGGAGAGCCTGCGGGATTGTTCTTCGTAATCCTTCTCCTGCCAGTTGAGTTTGCGGCGCGCGGTGCTGACGGGAAAGGATGCGTGGAGGAAGATCAGGATATCGGGCTTGGAAATGATCTGCCACATGGCTGGCACATAGGAATGTTCCTGGGCGATGTGGCGGCAGGGATAGCCGTGGTTTTCGAGACCCGCGATGAGTGTGGATTTCCCCGAGCCGCATGGACCGACAACACCGATCAGCGGACGTTTAGCGGGAGGCTCGTCCATGGTCATTCGTTGTCGTGAACAAGCCGGTTAAGTTGGACGGGGCCGCCGAGGATGGCGATGGTATCACCGGCATGGATCAGGGTTGAATCGGTGGGGTGCATCTCGGAATGATGGTCGCGGCGCAGGAGGACAACATTGAGGTGGTAGGTATCTTCCACAAAGCCAATGGTCTTCTCTGTGATCATGGATGACTGGCTGACTTTGAGTCGTGCCAGCCCCAGCAGTTGACCTTCCACCGAGATGGGATTGGTGACATCGGCTCCCGCGGCGGCGGCGGCAAAGACGGGCGCCGCCATTTCTGTGGCGCTCAGGGCGATAAAGCCGAATTGCTCCTGCAGGGAGTGGGCGAATTCTTCATCGAAGATTCGGATAACCACCTGTATCTTCGGATTCAAACTCCTGGCTTTGAGCGCGATCTGCAGATTCATTGCGTCGTTCTGGCTGGCAAGGATGATCGTTTTCGCGTCCCTGATGTTGGCGCCTTCGAGCGCTCCCGGGTGAAGCGCATCTGCATGGATGACGGGGATGTCCATATCGCGCGCGGCGGCTGTCGTGTGCGTGCCGGGATTGATCTCCAGCACCGCAATGTTTTCGCCCATCTCATGCAATTTCTGTGCCACGCGGTATCCCAGGTGTCCAAGCCCGACGAGTACGATATGTTTATTCATTGTAGAGGCGACTGCCATCTCCCATTCCTTACTGCGTGCTTTTCGGTTGAAAAGCAAACCGGCAAAATCTGTTAATCCCTGTGCAAGAATGATGATGCCGACCAGCGGCATGATAAAGTGAAACAGTTGCAATACGATATGACTGGGAAAGTCCCCGAGCGGCTGGAGGAACGATGCGGCAAGCACTGTGTAAATGGCTTCGCCGGTGCTCTTGACCGGTTCGCCCACCGTCTCTGCGACTAAAAAGTAAACAAACCCGCCGCCGATCACTGCCACCGTGAAAAGCACGAGCGGCGAACGGAACTCGGTGATCAAAATGAATGTATCCCGCCACATGGCACGGAACCTGCGCCAGCGGTTTTTCATGCCTTCAAGCCTTCCAGCGGAAGCCGCACAGTCATGCGCCGGACATTATCCCCGTTGCGCGGCGCGACTTTGAGTACCAGCACGCTGATGTCGTCTGCCGGGCGGTTTTCATCCAGTTTTACTGCATGCGCCAGCAGGGCGTCTGCAATCTCCTGCGGGGTTGGGTCCTGGTCTTCCAGCATGGACCGAAGAGCCTCGGTCGTATTCATGGGTTGACCGCGCCGCTCGCCGGCATGGACGAGTCCATCCGTATAGATGACGATGATCAGCCCGGCTTCAATGGCGATCTCTGTAATGGAGGGACGTACATCGCGCGAAGTGCCGAGCGGTATGCTTTCGCTGTCGATCCGGTCAACTTCCATCTCGCGGCAGATGAACATGGGGGAGGGGTTGTTGCGGGTGAGCACGATGGTGCCGCTGTGCAGGTCAACAGATGCGATGTTGAGCGTGCAGATGACCTTGCCTTTTTTGTCGGTGAACAACGTGTCCGACGCCGCCCGAGCCGCGGCTCCATCACGGACGCCTTCTGCCAGCAAGCCGATCACTTTGCGGACGACCATCTGCGAAACAGCTTTGGCGCCTCGGCCGGAGGTCTGACCATCGGCGAGCACAACGGAGAGTCCGCCGTTGGGACGTTCGATGACCTCGAGTGTGTCCCCGCTTTCGGAGGTGGCATACTTGTTGACCTTGGCAACGGCGATTTGAGCTTCCATGCCCCTGATTTTACTATGGAGTTGAGAAGCTGATTGATCGTCTGGAGTGGCTATCGTATCATTAAATGGAAGCAAACCACAGATCGAGAAAGAAGCGGACGCTCATCACGTCCGCTTCGTCGTTTAGTTCAACGGCAGTCCCAACTCCATCAACTTCTCTTTGGTGGGATGTCCCTTCTCGTCCCAGCCGCGTTTTTGATAGAACTCGGGGAGCATCTTGTCGAGTTCCACCACCCTGCCCTTGGCGGGACCATCCGGCAGTGGCTCATGCAACATACGATGTGGAAGCGTATCTTCCGTGGAACCTGCCTTCATCAGGAACATGCGCTCGAGGGTGTAGACGCGGTCAGCTGCCTGCATTACTTCTTCAGGTGTATAGCCTGCGCCCGTGGAGAAGTTCATCATCTCCGAAAGGACTTTGGGGAAGATCAGGCGATCCTTGCTGAAGACGTAACGGATGGCAACGAACACGCACAGTCCAGACGAGTCGATCAACGCAAAGGAATCTTCAAAATGCTTGACGAGTTCGGGCTTGCCCTCGGTAGTGAGCGGATTTTCCTTCACAGGCACACCGAAGACTTCCTCGTAAGCCACGTCACCTTCCATGTGTGATGCGCCCTTGTTGGATGTGGCATACAACAAGCCCATGCCCTGCGAACCGCGCGGATCGTAGCCGGGGAATTCCTGCTTGCGTGTGGTCACGGCAATTTCAGGATGACCATACTTCTCACACAGTCGGTAACTGCCCATCGCCAGGTCTTTCCCGAAGCCATCCATGTACGCCATCTTCCTGATCATGGCGATCATCGCGTCGTGGTCGCCGAACTTGAGCGGCATACCGATCACATCTTCAGAGATATATCCCTTCTCGTACATTTCCATCGCAGCGGCAATCGTCATGCCTGTCGAGATGGTGTCCATGCCGTATTCGTTACAAAGATAATTCGCCTTCACCAACGCGGCGAGATTGCTCACGCCACAGCCCGTGCCGAGCGATGAGATCGTTTCGTACTCTGGACCCTCCCCCTTGCCTTTGTACGGACCATCGGGCACTTCGGTCAAACGCCCGCATGAAAGCGGACAACGATAACAAGGCGTGTGGCGGATCAAATATTGATTCTTGAGCGCGTCGCCATCCACGTTATGCACATGTTCAAACGTGCCTTGCAAAAAATTTCTCGTGGGCAAAATGCCGAGCGTGTTTGTCACCTGCGGCACATACGACGTTCCGTAAATGCGCATGTTCGAACCCTTCTTCACATCCGCGCCCACATTCTTTGACGTTTCCACGCTGATCGAGCGCATCCCTTCGGGGTCGTGCAGAGGCGGGTTCTTATTCCCCATCGCTACCACCGCCTTGAGGTTCTTGCTTCCCATCACCGCACCGACTCCAGAGCGTGCTGCGGCACGATGTTTGTCGTTCATGATCGCCGCCATTAAGGCGAGATTCTCGCCAGCCGGTCCGATACAAGCGACTCTCGCGTCTGCGGACGTTTCTGCTTTCAGGATGTCCGTCGTCTCATGCGTGTCCTTGCCCCAGACATGCGCGGCAGACCGGACCTCAACCTGGTCCTCGTTCACGAAGACATAAACCGGCTCTGACGCCTTTCCCTCAAAGATGAACATGTCGAAACCCGTGCGTTTCATCCATGTTGGGAATTCGCCGCCTGAATTCGAGTGTGCCAACGCACCCGTTAATGGGGATTTGGTAACCACCATATAACGGTTGCCCGTTGGCGCAGGAGTCGCAGTCAATGGACCCGTTGCGAAGATAAGCATATTCTCCGGCGAAAGCGGATCTGTCATCGGGTTCATTTCCTTGTACATGTAATGGATCGCCCAACCGCGCCCGCCGAGATAATCGCGCGCGATCTTGGGGTCCACGTCTTCAGTTGTGACTTTCCTTGTGGTGAGGTTTACTCGCAAAATCTTGAGATGCCAACCGTACATATTTTCTCCTTAATTTTTTCCGCGCGGAGCGGAGTGAGACCATGCTCTTCGGTCGAGCGCAGTCGAAGCGCAAGTCGTTTGATTAGTTCATGTATTCCCATGATCCACCCTTCGACTGCGTGGTGCTTGTAGCGCCACTCTGCTCAGGGCGGAGATTACCCTCCCGCAATCGCCGAAAAAGCCGTAATCGTATCCCCTTCTCGAAGCGGGGTGGACAGTTCAACCGTGAGACCATTCAACACGATCACACTTTCATCGGTCAGGGGAATGTCGAAACGGGAGATGGCGTCGTAGATGGTTGCCCCGTCGGGAAGTTCCAGTTCCGCCACGCCGTCTTTTGCCTCGGGCGGCAGGACCTTCCGGTAATTGGCGATCATTTTGACGCGGATCATCATTGGCAGGATTTTAGCATGGTGTAGGAGAGTTCGGCAAACTTGAAATTCACTTTCCCAGCAAGTCGCTGAAAAGATCGGTATGACCTACAAGGTTTCCTGCAAAACCAAAAAATCATTCACCCCAAATTGTTTGTCGAAATAATACAGCAACTCAGCCGCCTTGGACTGAAACCCGGCATCCCTTGCATCGAGGCTCGCAGAGGAATTAATTCGCTCGAGGCGTTTCACCATGCGTTCGCGGAAACTGACGCTTTTTGAAGCAGGCAGATATTTTTCGACAACTTTGATCTTCTCTTTTGCCCGCTTGACTGTTCTCAATGCCTTCGGAAGCGAAACGCTTTCATCCAGCAATTCCCTGAACAGTTTACATTTATAAGAATCGCAACCGCGCGGGTAATGCGGAGAATTGTAGATCGTACATTCACCGTTCCACATCGTGTCAACTCAACGGCTTTCAAGCGCACCCAGGAGAATAAATGCCCGGTACAACACAATCCACAGGCAAGACATAGCTCCGTGGCTTCAGAGGCTTGTGAATACTCGACTTCCGTCATGATGATTGATTAGATACCCTCGAAGAGATCGCGCTGGCGCTTGAACGTTCCATCCACAGGCGGGTGGATGCGCATGTAATCCTCCCGTTCGCCGAACACCTTCGTAATAAATCCCATCAAACCACGCCGCATGGCAATGCCTCCCTGCGAGGCGTGCTGTGCTCCGGCTTCGCGTTTGATCTCCGCCACCGGGCGGATATCCACACTGGCATGGACCGGGAAATCCACCACGAGTTCGGTCAGGTCGATATCGCCGTTGCGGCCCCATTTCCGCGGGTCTTTGCCGATCAGCGGCATCAGGCGGGTCATCCATTTGAGGAACCAGCGCGGAAAAACGTGATAGTAGAGGGCACGCGGTTTAAACGGCGACCCAGCCTCGGGGTGGAAGGAAGCGTCATCCGCTTTTTCGAAGGCGAGCGTTGTGGCACGTTGAATATGAATGTGGTCGGGATGTTTGTATCCGCCAATCGGGTCGAACGTGACCACAACATCCGGCTTCAACTCGCGAATATATTTGACAACCCGCCCCGCTACTTCCTCGACGGGATGGTTGATCTGTGCTTCGGGGTGTTTGTTTGCATCCATGCCGGGCATGCCCGAGTCGCGGTATCCCAGAAAGAAGACATCCTTCAAACCGAGAACTTTCGCGGCGCGCATCAGTTCATCGGTGCGCATTTCCGCGGTGTCTTTATAGCCTTTGAGATGCTCCTCGTCGGCAGAACCCGCCTCGCCGCGCGTGGCACAGACATAGTAAACGTCATATCCTTTTTGCGCGTACAGGGCGAGCGTGCCGCCCATACCGAACGACTCGTCATCGGGGTGGGCAAGGACTGCAAGAATGGTTTTGGTCATGGTCTCTCCGGAGCGGTGATTTGTTCGGTGAAATTAGACAACGCGGAAACACAAATGCATACCTGCCATTAACCACCCGGAGCGCGCTATTGCGGCGCGCTCCAGAAAAAATCTTCCACGAGCCTAATTGTTACAGGCACAGACTCGCTGGATATTCCCAGCCGAGGCAGAAGGTA
Organism: Chloroflexota bacterium; assembly: GCA_041302025.1. Lineage (GTDB taxonomy): Bacteria > Chloroflexota > Anaerolineae > Anaerolineales > Villigracilaceae > Defluviilinea. Next base: position 19,997 of record JBFYRY010000115.1, read on the forward strand.
GGGATGATTCGCCAATATAACGAGCGCGCCAATACCCATTTATATCCAAATGACATCCAACATATGCTCCGATGGGAGCCCAATCGACCGTGGTGCCTGCCCCAAAGAACAAAGTGAGAACATCGTTACACTTGGTGTTTGTGCCGCCGTCGGCATCGTCACCGACCGTATTAAATACAACAAGGTTCACTCCACCCAACCCGTTGCAAACATCGTCACATGAACACGATGTATTCCCCAAATGCCAGTATTCACCGGAGATGCTGTAATTACTGCTAATGAGACAAGGATTCGCGGTCGGCGGTATGGAAGTGCCCGGTGTTTGGGATGTGGCTGGTTTTGGCTTGCGAGTCCGTGTGGGAGGAATATATACCGGGGTGCGCGTCTGCGTGGCGGTGACGGTAAAGGTGGCGCTTGCCGTGGATGTGTTTGTCGCAGTGCTGGTCAATGTGGAAGTCGAAGTCAGGGTGATGGTGGAAGTGGCAGTGGACGTGGGCACCAATTCTGTCACGGTTTCCAAAATGGAAGCCACCGCCGTTTCGATGATCTCAGATTCATCCGGCAATTTGGCTGTGGGTGGTCCATCTTTGGACAGCGCCGCCAGAGTCCCAACAGGGTCGAACGATGCATCGTTATCGGAGCCAGCCAGCGGCTGAATCGTCGGAACCGAAAGATCTTCCATGTAGGTGTTGAACGGATTCAGAAAATCCGCGGGGATGTTCTCGCCGATCACTTCCTGAAACGTCTGCGTCAGCGGATTATCTGGAAACGCCCCGAAACCGCCCGTGGCGACCATGGCGGTTGTTGCCGTAAAAATGAACAGGAAGCGGAAACCGGATCGCCGCCTTCTGCGTTTTTGTGGAAGCCGGGATGTTATCATCGGAATTTAGGACTGCGCAGATAATTTCAACCCGGCGTCTTTCAAGGCGTTTGCCGCCAGCAGGTACAGCCGGGTTTTCTCTGCGCCGTAATCAAGCATTTCCGGCACGTATGCGCGTATCTCTATCAACAGGTATCCAACAAAAGCCGGTCCATCGACCACAACTTTGGGGCGGTAGGTTTCCCGGGCTTTTTCAAGTTCCGGTGAAAAACCCTGGATCGCCTTCTCGATCGCAGATACCGCAACAGATATGTCCTGGGTAAGAGGGAACGGCATTTTGACGGATACAAGGTGACCGGGCTGGACCGAATAATTAATGATCGTGCCATTGGTCACATCCGAGTTGCGGATGTATATCCGGTCGCCGTGAACACTTTCCAGCGTGGTCAGCCAGAGCGATGTATTCACGACCCTGCCTTCATACCCTGCAATGGAGACATAATCATCGGTTTTGAATATCTGTGAAAAGAACAGACTCACGCCAGCCACCAGGTCACCGGCAACCCGCTCCGAGCCAAGCGCAAATGCGCCTGTGATCGCTGTGACAAGGACAACCACAAAACCCGCCGCTCCGGCAGATTCCAGGATCAACTTGATCGTCCAAATGATGACCGCCAGCCCAACCAGACTGCCGAGGAACCTGCTCCAACCCCTGCCCATGGGTTTCACAAGCAGACGGCTGACGGTCTGCGAGAGGATATACGCGATCAAAAGTCCGCCGAACCCGATCAGGATCGAATTCAGGTAAGGCTTTGCCACTTGCATGAACGTATCCCACATGACACACCTCCGCAATTTTTTTCATTATACGACCAAGTAGGAGTCCGTGACAAAAATTCATTGCCCAAATTTTGTGTTTCCCTTATGATTTGGGTGTGTTTCATTTCAGTTGAAACCGTCCCGAAGGTTGCCGCAAAAGAGGCAAAACTTCTCGGCAAAACCTTCGGGACCTTCCTTCTTCAACTCGTTTGAAACGCACCCGTATGATTTCGTCACCACCAAAGGAGAACCCATGAAATTTGAAACATTAGCCATCCATGCCGGGCAGGAGCCCGACCCTGCCAACGGCGCAGTAATGACGCCTGTTTATTTCACGTCCACCTACATGCAGGACGGCGTCGGCAAACCGCGCCAGGGATATGAATATTCGCGTACGATGAATCCCACGCGCAAAGCCTTGCAGGATTGTCTCGCCGCTCTCGAAGGCGGACAGTTCGGGCTGGCTTTTGCATCGGGATTAGCCGCCACCGATACCGTCCTTCGTTTATTGGATTCAGACTCGCACGTGCTGGCAGGCAATGACGTGTACGGAGGCACATTCCGTCTCTTCGACAAAGTGCTCCGCCGCTTCTCTCTGGACTTTACGTTTGCCGACACGACCGATCCTGAGTCTGTGGCTGACGCTTTGACCCCATCAACACGACTCGTCTGGCTCGAGACCCCGACGAATCCATTTCTCCGCATTACCGATATCCGCGCCGTGGCGGAGATTGTCCACGCGCACCCGAACAAGCCCCTGCTCGTCGTGGACAATACCTTCGCCACTCCGTATCTTCAACGTCCGCTTGAAATGGGCGCAGACATCGTGGTCCACTCCATGACCAAATATCTCGGCGGTCATTCGGATGTGGTGGGTGGTGCGGTTATCGTGAAGGACAGGGAACTCGCCGACAAACTCTATTTTCTGCAAAACGCGGTCGGCGCCGTGATCGGACCGATGGACTCCTTCCTTGTCCTGCGCGGCATCAAGACCCTGCCGCTCCGCATGGAACGTCACTTCGAGAACGCGACAGCCATCGTCGACTTTCTGTCCAAACACCCGAAAGTGGAAAAACTGATCTATCCCTTCCACGAAAGTCACCCGCAACTCAGGGTCGCCAAACGGCAGATGAAGAACGGAGGCGGTATGATCTCCTTCATCATGAAGGGCGGACGCGACGCGGCGGTCAAGGTGGTCGAATCAACGAAAATATTCACCCTCGCCGAATCGCTCGGCGGCGTTGAATCGCTGATCGAAGTTCCCGCCGCGATGACTCATCTCTCTGTGGCAGGCTCTCAATTGGAAGTGGACCCGGGATTGGTCAGGTTATCCGTCGGTATTGAACACAAGGACGACTTGATCGAAGATTTGCAACAGGCGCTGGGAAAAATATAAAATCGAACTATCTCCTAACAATTGTTATTTCATCAAAAACCTGAACGCCTGCTGGTAGGCTTTCTCGATTGTCCGGATTTGATTTTAAGTCTTTAGCCGCATCTGGTTCTACTAATAAAACACCTATCCTGTAGGCATTTGTGTCATCAATGGTCCCAATAACAACCGACTGGGCCAACCATATGCCAAGTACATTGAAAGTAGTGGCTTTATCCGTATAGTATCTTTCTTGTTTTTCCGCATATACGTAAACCCAAATTTGTGTGTACGGTGGTAGATTTGCAAAACTACCGTTCAGACTAATTGTCCTATCGACCATATCGCCATCGCGCGGAAAAGCAATAACAATTGACGATGCACCATGATTATCATTGATGTTTGGAGTTTTTTGAATAAAAGCAGCGACAATTAAAGCTAGAGCCCCGATTATTGCCACCTGAATCGTGGTGTTGCTAAGCCATATGCGGATTCTAATATTCAAGGGTATTTTATTTTCACTCGTGTCAGAAGTCTCTGGTTGATTCGCGATGGTTTTCTTATCCCTTTTGCTCATATCGATAACCTTTTTAAATGCAAATAAATCGAGTAAAGAAACAGAGTGGGCGAATACAATTTACTGAGATGTCATTTCGCGTGGACTGCCAGCAGTGTTACATCGTCGTCCTGTTTGGAGCCGTTCTGATAGTTTAGAAGTTTCGTAAGGAGTTCATCGCAACCGGACTGTGCTGTAAGCGACATAAATCCTGATAACGTTGATTTGATGCGCTCCAGCCCGAACGGTTCGCCTTTGGGATTGCGGCAATCGGTCATGCCATCGGTGAACATGACCAACATCGATCCTTTCGGCAGGAACAGGCTATATTCATCCAGGGTAATGTCCTCCCACAGACCCAGCGCCATGCCGGGTTGATGCGGCAGGCGGTGAACCTCGCCTTTCTCGTTGAGCATCAG
>JBFYRY010000116.1:0-19965 GCA_041302025.1 Chloroflexota bacterium
GTCGGGGCGAGAGGATTTGAACCTCCGACCTCTTGCACCCCATGCAAGCGCGCTAGCCGGGCTGCGCCACGCCCCGATTGGCAAGGCAGGATTATAGTCGCATTTGAATAAACTTGCAACCGAATGACATCGGACTTCGATTATGCTAAAATAAGTAATCCATTGGAGATACGATGCCAGAAATGATCGAAGTTCAAATCGATAGTGTGCGCGTCCATTTGATGACACCCCAGCGTTTAGTGGTGTTGAAGCAGGTCAACTCAGACCGCTACCTGCCCATCTGGGTGGGACCGTACGAAGCTGAGGCGATCACCGTTGCCCTGCAGGAAGTGGAGATGAGCCGTCCACTCACGCACGACCTGCTCAAAAACGTCTTCGGCGCACTCGATGCGCACATCCTCCGCATCGAGATCGTCAGACTGCAGAACGACATTTTCTACGGGAACATCGTCGCGGAATTGAACGGCAGGGAAGTGCGCGTGGATTCGCGCCCGTCGGACGCCATCGCTTTATCGGTGCGCGCGCATGTGCCGATCCTCGTCCACCCGGATGTGATGAACGAGGCGGGCATCAATCCCGAACAGGACATGCCCGAGATAAGTCCCGCGCCCGAGAAAACGGAACCAGCCCCGTTATCTGAGGAAGGAACCGAGCGTCTCTCCGTCTTCGAAGATTTTCTCGGAAAACTCGACCTGGACAAACTCGACGATCACAACTCTCCCGATGATGATCCATCAGATAAACCGAAAAAGCCAAAGAAAAAATGACCGATTACATCCCCGAAGATAGTCCCGCCCCTGCAACATCAACGGCAGTTCCACACAGCCGGGAAGCCGAAGAAGCCGTCGTTGGGGCGGTCTTCATTAACTCGGAAGTGTATTACGATGTCGCGCAGTTTTTGACTGCCGACGATTTTTACATCCACCGCCATAAGTGGATCTGGGAGGCGTTCACCAGCCTGCACGAACAGCGCGTTCCCATTGACCTGTTGACTGTTTCCGATGAACTGGAGCGGCGGAACCAGCTGAATGAAATCGGCGGACCGGCGTATCTGACCACGCTGATCAACCAGGTGCCGTCGTCGCTCAACGCGGAGTCGTACGGTCACATCGTGGAGGGATATTCGATCCGCCGCAAGATGATCAATGCCGCGAACCAGATCGCAGCCATTGCGTACAACGAGAAGTCCTCCGTCGACGATGTAATGAACGAGTCGGAGAAGGCGGTCTTCAACGTCAGCGAGCGGCGGCTCAAACATGACCTGGTCCCGATCAAGATGGTCGCCAGCGATTTCTACGACCGCATCGATGACCTTGCCAAACGCGCCGAAGACATCGTCGGTGTGCCGACGGGGTTCATCGATCTCGACAAGATGCTCACCGGTCTTCAGCCCTCTGACTTGTTGATCATCGCCGGACGCCCAGGTCAGGGTAAAACGGGTTTCCTGCTTTCCATTGCGAAGAACGCAGGTCTCACCCACAAGAAGCATGTGGCGATCTTCTCGCTGGAAATGTCGAACGACCAGGTGGTGCAGAGGTTAATCTCGCAGGAGACCGGCATCGATTCGCAACGGATGCGAACGGGCAAATTGCAGGAGCACGAGTGGCCCCTGTTCACGCACGCCATCGAAGTTTTTTCGGATACGCACATCTATCTCGACGACACTCCCGCCATCACTCCGCTTCAACTGCGGACGAAATGCCGCCGCCTGCACATGGAATTTGGTCTCGACCTGATCATTATTGACTACCTCCAGTTGATGGGCGGCGACAACCGTACCGACAACCGCGTGCAGGAAGTCTCGTACATCTCCCGTAATTTGAAGGTGCTGGCACGCGAATTGAATGTGCCTGTCCTTGCGGCGGCACAGTTATCGCGCGCCGTCGAACAACGCACGGATAAACGTCCGGTGCTCTCGGACTTGAGGGAGTCAGGTTGTTTGACCGGAGATACGCTGGTTACATTGGAAACCGGGAAGCGTGTGCCAATCCGCGAATTGGAAGGGACAACCGACTTCAATATTTGGGCATTGAACCCTGAAACGTACAAACTTGAAGTCGCACCCGTCAGCCGCGCATTCTCAACCGGCATCAAACCGGTATTTAAAATGAGAACCCGGCTGGGCAGGGAAATCCGTGCCACGGGTAATCATAAATTCCCGACCATTTCCGGCTGGAAGCGTCTTGACGAATTACAACCGGGGGAACATCTTGCGCTTCCCCGCCGGATACCGGGAGCGGCTCGCGAACAAACCATGTCTGACGCTGAACTGGCATTGCTGGGACATTTGATCGGCGATGGCTGTACCCTGCCGCGTCATGTGATCCAATATACAACACGTGAAAGGGACCTGGCGGATACGGTTGCAACTCTTGCGACAGAGGTATTTGGCGAGGAGGTCAATCCGCGCATTTCTCCGGAGAAACAGTGGTATCAGGTGTATCTCAGTTCGACGCGCCAGCACACCCATAATGTCCACAGCGCGGTCACTGACTGGCTGGAGGAATTAAGCGCATTTGGTTTGCGCTCGTATGAAAAGCGCGTACCTGAACAGGTCTTTCGGCAACCCGAACATGCGATTGGCATTTTCCTGCGTCATTTGTGGGCAACCGATGGAAGTATCCAACTGGTCAAAGGCAAGAGCACGCGTCCCATAGCCTATTATGCAACCAGCAGTCGTCAGCTTGCGTTCGATGTGCAATCCCTGCTGTTACAGATCGGAATCAACGCCATCCTGAAACATGTCCCGCAAAACGGGAAAGGGCGCGATCAGCATCATGTCATCATCACCGGCAAACAGGACCTTGAGATATTTGCCGCACGTGTTGGTGCGGTTGGCGCATACAAGCAGGGAAGACTAAAGGAAATTCAGGAATATCTTGAAACGCGCGAAGCAAATACGAACCGGGATGTGATCCCCAGTCCGGTGTGGCGGATGTACGTTGTCCCTGCAATGCAGGAAACAGGCATGACCACGCGCCAGATGCAATCGGCAATCGAAACGCACTATTGCGGCACGGGTCTTTACAAGCAAAACTTGAGCCGTGAACGAGCTGAACGTGTTGCGGGTGTTGTGAAGTCCACGGAACTTCAAACCCTTGCCGCAAGCGACATCTACTGGGATTCCATCATCTCGATTGAACAGGACGGCGAGGAGCAGGTCTACGACCTGACCGTGCCGGGACATCACAATTTTGTCGCAAACAACCTGATCGTCCATAACAGCCTCGAGCAGGATGCCGATATCGTGATGTTCATCTATCGTCCCGACCAATACGAGAAGGACACGGTCAAGCAGAATGTGGCGGAGATCATCATCGCGAAGCATCGCAACGGTCCCGTGGGCAGTGTGGAGTTGGTCTTCCGCGGGGCGCAGGCAAAGTTTGAGAACGCGGCGACGAGGGTGTTCAAACCGAATGAGTGAAACAAAGGATGAATGATGAAGGCGGAAGGATGAAAGATGATGTTCAAAGGCTTTGGCGATTCCGAGAGTTTCACTCAAATTCCTGATACATTCTTTCATCAATTATTGAAAGAGATAGACGATGCGGCGGAGTTGAAGGTGACGTTGTATTTCTTGTGGCGCGTCGAGCACATGGACAGTCCGTTTCGGGTGTTGAGCAAGATGGATTTCGATGTGAAGGAGTTGGGGCTGTCGGCGGACGAGATCAAATCGGGGTTGGAAAAAGCCGTGAAGCGCGGGAGCCTGCTCACGGTCAAAAAAGAAGCGTCGGTTTACTTCCTGTTGAATTCCCCGCGAGGGAGGGCGGGAGTCCAGGCGATGGAAAGTGGAAAGTGGAGTCCGGGCGCGACGTCCGCCCCGCCGGTGGAACGTCCGAACGTGTTCAAGTTGTACGAGGAAAATATCGGTCCGCTGACGCCGTTGATCGCGGACGCGTTGAAGGACGCGGAAGAGTTGTATTACCCGGAGTGGGTCGCTGAAGCGATCGAACTGGCTGTAAAGAATAACAAGCGTAGTTGGAAATATTGTGAAGCGATTTTGAAACGTTGGAAAGAAGAAGGCAGGCATGGACAAAAAGATCAGCGGGACGCTCGGCAAGGTTCTGAGCGCTACACAAAAAGCGAGTTCTCAGAATATCTCGACTAGCGCGAGCGCTGCGCCGTTGCTCGGCAAGGCAGACTGCCCGCATTGCGGAGGGGTCGGCTTTTTGCGCGTGGATGTGCCGCTGGGTCATGAGAAGTTCGGTCGGCTGGAGCCGTGTGTGTGCCGCGCGAATGAGATCGCCGCCAACGCACGCGAACGCCTGTATGAAATGAGCAACCTGGAACGGTTAAGCCATTTGACGTTCGAGAACTTCAACCGCACAGGCAATCCCAAAGCGGAATTTGTCTCGCCGCAGGAAGTTGCCAGCCTGAGCGAAGCATTAACTACCGCGGAAGAATTCACAAAAGACTTGCAGGGCTGGCTGTTGCTCGAAGGCGCGTACGGTTGCGGAAAGACCCATCTCGCCGCGGCAATTGCCAATGCATGTGTGCAACGCGGCATCCCCACGTTGTTTATCACCGTGCCTGACTTGTTGGATTCCCTGCGCTTCGCCTACAACGACCCGGAGACGACCTTCGAACAACGCTTCGAAGACATCCGCGCGGCAGACCTGCTGGTAATGGATGATTTCGGCACACAGAACGCCACGCCCTGGGCGCAGGAGAAATTGTTCCAGATCATCAATTATCGTTACATCAACAAACTCCCCACCGTCATCACGACCAATTTGATCCTGGATGAGATCGAAAGCCGCATCCGTTCGCGCTTGCAGGATGCGGATTTTGTGAAGTACGCCCGTATTTTCGCGCCGGACTTCCGCCGCCCCACCGAGACGAGCAACCCGGGCATCTCGATGCTGTCGCTTCCTCACATCAAGGAAATGTCGTTCGGTAATTTCGAGACGCGCGATGATGAGGTCGGCAAGGAGATCGTCACAACAATCACAAAGGAACGACAGGGTCAATACGGGCGCACCGTCAAGGACAAGGAGATCATCCGCGAGAAGGTGACACCGCAGCATATCAAACGCCTGCATGAAGCGTTGGATGCCTCCGTTCATTTCGCGGAGAGTCCCAATGGCTGGCTGGTATTGCTGGGACAGTCGTTCTCCGGGAAAACCCATCTCGCCGCGGCAATCGGGAATTACCGCATCCTGCTCGGCGGACAGGTGATCCTGAGCGAAGTCTCAACCCTGCTCGATTATTTGAAATCCACTTTCCGCCCCAACTCGGATGTAACGTTTGACCGGCGCGCCTATGAGATCCGCACGACGCCCCTGCTCATGCTGGATGACATCAAGGAAAGCGGCATCAGTTCCGTGTGGGCGGAGGATAAACTGCACCAGATCCTCAATCACCGCTACTATGCCAATTTGCCGACGGTGATCACCTCCACGCTTGACCCGGAAAGTTTTGCCAAGAGTTATCCAAGTTTGTGGAATAAGCTGCTGGATGGGAGCAAGTGCCAGATCTGTGTGATCGATATGCCTCCGTATCGGCGCATGGCGAAGGCGAAGAAATCGGCAGTAAAGAAGAGCGGAAAGGCGTAAACTGGTATTTGCCAGTTATGCGGTTGACATCATGTAGTCAACTGCTTGTCCTTTAAAAACTCGGTTTCAAATCAACTGTAAACCTGATTCATTTCGCTTGAAATGAGTTCGCCTTATATCAACCAAGCGACAGTCTCCATGTGGAGGCTGTTTTTTGTTGTTTCAACCTGGTTGAAGACTCCAATCAACGGGGATTACAGGAATGTGAATCAATGTTACCCACCTATCTACTTTCCCTGCGCGAAGGACTCGAAACCGCCCTCATCATCGGCATCGTGCTTGGCGCGATCAGCAAGATCCACTGCAAGGATCTCGCCCCCGCCGTGTGGTTCGGCACCCTGAGCGCGGTGGTTGTCAGCATCTTGACTGCCATTGTTTTAACCAGTTTCGGCATGTCACTGGAATATCCAGACCAGGGTGGCGGTGGTCCGGATACTGATGGTGAGCTAAATCAGCTATTCTGACGCGTTATATCCACATGATAGAATTCTATCCAATAGCATGACCATCAAACCATTTGCTATCATAAACACCAGGAGCAGATTGAACATAAAAGCGGTTCTTAAGGCTCTTTTTGCAGTAACGATTTGGGGAGCCTCATTTGTTGCAACAAAAGTCTCTCTGCAATATGCCGATCCCGCAACAATCGTTTGGTTGCGCTTCTCAATGGGAATCGTCGTTTTAGGTTTTACCGTCGCGCTAAAAAAACAGTTTGTATTCCCTCAAGGGAGGGACTGGGGCTATTTTGCCCTCCTGGGCTTTCTTGGCATTACCTTTCACCAGTGGCTCCAATCAACAGGATTGCTCACAGCCCAAGCTACAACAACAGCTTGGATCGTGGCAACAACGCCGGTTTTCATGGCACTCTTGGGACTGTTTATCCTGCGCGAGAACTTGGCTTTGTATCAAATAGTGGGTATTTTCTTGGCTACCTTTGGTGTCCTGCTGGTGATCACAAAAGGCAATTTATCAGTGTTAACAACAGGAGATTTTGGCGCCCCTGGCGACTTTCTGGTTTTGATCAGTGCTCTGAATTGGGCTATCTTTTCCACGCTGTCCCGCTCCGGCTTACAAAAACATCCAGCAACGCGCATGATGTTTTTTGTAATGGGTTTTGGCTGGTTATTTACATCCATTCTATTCTTCACCACATCTGGATTGAAACAAATTTCCTCCATTCCCTGGGATGGGTGGGTTGCTATTTTATTCCTTGGAATCCTATGTTCTGGCATAGCGTATATCTTTTGGTATGATGCTTTGAAAGATTTGCCAGTCGCGCAAACAGGCGCATTTTTGTATCTGGAGCCTATTGTCACAGTAATTGTTGCCGCAATAGTTCTTGACGAAGTATTGTTATTGGCATCTACAATCGGGGGGATTACAATCCTGGTTGGGGTATGGCTTGTAAACCGTCCAGGCAAGTCAGCTCAGGTCGCAAAAGAACCAACCTAAATCACCACCTGAACGACACGTGATTCTGGTAAGTGCCACCAAGGTTTCATTGCAGGATGTCTCCCCCGTCACAGTCGTATGGTTGAGATTTTCAATGGGGCTCGTCATTTTGGGGTTTGCAGTTGCGATGCGAAAACAGTTTTCTTTGCCGTACAGGAATGAGTGGGCATATTTTGCATTGCTCGGTTTCCTCAGAATCACCTTCCATCAGTGGCTTCAATCGAACGGACTGCAAACATCCGAATCCGGGACCACCGCTTGGATAGCCTCCACGACCCCGGTTTTCATGGCGTTACTGGGATGGACGGTTCTCGATGAACGATTGGGCTGGCTCAAGATCACGGGCATTGTACTGGCTTTTGGCGGGGTACTGCTCGTCGTCTCCAAAGGCGACCTTGCATCCGTTTCGATCGGCAGGCTTGGCGCGCCCGGCGACAAGTTGATCCTGGTCAGCGCCGTGAACTGGGCTGTGTTTTCAGTTTTGTCGCGGCGCGGACTGAAGTCACAGACGGGGGCATTCCTTTATATCGAACCGCTGATTGCCGTGGTTGTGGCGTTTTTTGTGCTGGGGGAACCGGTCATGTTTATATCGCTGATCGGAGGCGGGATCATCCTTTTTGGGGTGTGGCTCGTAAACCGGTAAGAGGCAAAAAGGAGGAAGGGGCGATTTAAACAGAGACAGATACAGGTGAGCCCGATGCGGATTCTCATCCAAAAATTAGTGCCGGTTGTCATATTGACTTTTCCGTGATGGGAGTATAATTAAATCACTATATTCCCACGAAACGGAGGAAAGACCCATGGCAAGTGTTACCTTCAAGAACGTCTACAAAAAATTTGGAGACGTGACCGCTGTCAACAACCTGAACATTCAAGTTGACGACAAGGAATTTCTGGTGCTCGTTGGCCCCTCAGGCTGTGGCAAGACGACAGCCCTTCGTTGTCTCGCCGGGTTGGAGGAAATCTCCGAAGGCGAAATTTTGATCGGCGACCGTGTTGTGAACGACGTCGCTCCGAAAGACCGTGACATCGCCATGGTCTTTCAGTCCTACGCTCTGTACCCCCACCTGTCCGTTTATGACAACATGGCTTTTGGCTTGAAATTGCGCAAGATTGCAAAAGACAAGATCAAGGAACGTGTGGAGGCGGCCGCGGATATCCTTGGCATTCGCGACCTGCTCGATCGCAAACCCCGCCAACTTTCAGGCGGTCAACGCCAGCGTGTGGCTGTGGGACGCGCGATCGTGCGCGAGCCGAAGGTGTTCCTGTTCGACGAACCGCTTTCCAACCTGGATGCAAAACTGCGCGTGGCAATGCGTGCCGAGATCAGTAAACTGCACCAGCGCCTGCAGACCACCTTCATCTACGTGACCCACGACCAGATCGAAGCCATGACCATGGCATCCCGCATTGCCGTCATCAACAAGGGCATTCTGCAACAACTCGACTCCCCACAGAATTTGTATGACAGGCCAAACAATCTCTTCGTCGCCGGTTTCATCGGCTCACCCGCCATGAACTTTTTCCCCGGCAAACTTCGCAAGGATGGCGGCAAACTCGTTGTGGATACAGGCGACTTCGTGGTTGCCATTCCGGCGAAACATGCCAAACCCTACGAATCCCATGCGGGCAAGGATGTCATCTTCGGCATCCGCCCCGAGAACATTCACGATGCGGACTTCATCCCGCCCAACATTGATGCAGAAAAAGTCGCCGTCAAAGTGGATGTGACGGAATTGATGGGTAATGAGATTTTCCTCTACCTTGTCAGCGGGAAGAATACCTTCGTCTCACGCGTCGACCCCCGCTCGAAACTGCGCGTCGGTCAACAGGCTTCTGTCGCATTTGATATGGACTCCATCCACATCTTCGATGCCGCCACCGAAGAAGCCATCCGCTAAATAGTCAAGTTTAATAGGTCCGAAATCGGCATCTGCAAAAGCAGGTGCCGATTTTTTATATGCGTCTATAAATGACTTTGTTAAAATACTTGAAAAAATAATTGAATTGTGCTATTATCCGCCAACGTCAACACCTGAGAAGGCTATTTTGAGTACATTTTTCTGGCTTCCTGCGGACTACAATGTCAAGAGCTTTAACAAACATGCGGCGCTTGACTTGATCCGTTTTTCAGGAGCAGGGATGTCGCGCACAGATCTAGCCGACCGCATGGGTCTAACGCGAGCCGCTGTCAGTTTAATCGTGAATGACCTTCTGGAAAGCAAGGTTGTGCTGGAGGCGGAAAGTCGCTCAACACCGAGCGGACGCCCTCCCATCGTACTTGAGATCAATCCGGAACGCGGGCTGGTCGGCGCAATCGACATGGGGGCTACACACATGAGCATTGCCGTGGCGGATTTCACCGCCCGTATCCATCAAGAATCTGAATTTCCATTCGATATCAAAGACGGACCTGAAGTCTGTATTGCCAAAGCCAATCAGAATTTGCAAAACATGCTTGAGGGACTGGGCTTATCCATTACCGGACTGTCTGCCATTGGTCTCGGTGTGCCGGGACCTGTCAGAACTGATGCGGGCATGGTAATCGCCCCACCCATTATGCCGGGCTGGGACCAATACCCGATCCGAGCCAGCCTGGAAAAAATGTGGAAACACCCGGTCACACTCAACAATGATGCTGAACTCGGCGCGTTGGGTGAATGGGCGTATGGCGCAGGGCGCGGAGAGAAAAATATTGCCTACATCAAAGTGGGAAGCGGGATTGGCGCAGGTCTTATCCTTAATAAACAAATTTACGGCGGGACAATGGGGGCGGCTGGCGAAATCGGACATCTCACAATCGATGAAGATGGTCCGCTTTGCAATTGCGGTAACCGCGGTTGCCTTGAAGCATTTGCCGGCGGATATGCAATCGCCAGGCAGGGACAATTGCTTGCAAAGTCCGGGAAAAGAACACTGCTTGCCGATATACAAAGTGATAAAATCACAGCCCTTGAAGTGGCAGAAGCCGCCCGGCGTGGCGACCTCCATGCGCAGGAAATACTAAGACGTGCAGGCACATATATTGGAATTGCCATAGCGGGCTTGATCAATCTATTCAACCCGAGTGTTGTGATTATCGGTGGCGGTGTATCACAGGTTGGTGATATTATTACCACGCCCATTCGTCAGGCAGTGCGCGAGCGGGCGATGCACGCATCCGAGCAAAGCATTCGCATCACGACCGGCATGTTGGGACGCCGCTCTGTGTTGATCGGCGCCACTGTACAGGCAGTTAATGTAGCCATACATGCCGCCGCTGAAAACAAGAATTCAACTTCAAAAGCCGTTGTCATAGAAACCCTGGAAGTGAATTAATCCGTAAAAAGGAGGTGATGCCTTTATAATTGACGCAAACGAAACAAGGCAAGTGAAAGACAAACAATCAACCCTATATTCCTACAAGGAGAAGAAGTAAATGAAAACCAAATTAAGCCTGCTGTTCAGCCTCCTGCTGATCTCAGCATTCGTGCTCGCCGCCTGCGGTGGTGGAGCAACCGAAACCCCCGCGATGGAAGAACCGGCTCCCGCTCCGACCGAAAAACCGGCTGAGCCTGCTCCCGAACCGACCGCCGCCCCGGTTGAACCCGCCGGCACCCTGCGCATCTGGGCAGATGACACCCGCGCCCCGATCCTCCAGGATCTGGCTGATGATGTTCTCGCCGCCTACAACCTCGAACTTGTCGTTGAGTTGAAATCCTCCATCCGCGATGACTTCCAGGTTGCCGCTCCTCTGGGCGAAGGTCCCGATATTATCTTCGGTGTCCCGCACGACCAGGCCGGCGCGATGGTTGCCAATGGCTTGCTCGCAGAAATTGATCTCGGCGACAAGAAGGCCGATTTCTCCCCGGTTGCTCTGGATGCCTGTACCATCGACGGCAAGCTCTACTGCATGCCCTACGCCACTGAAAACATCGGCTTTTTCTACAACACCGATCTCGTCCCCACCCCTCCCACGACCTGGGATGAAGTTCTGACCATCGGTCGCGCCCTCAAGGCGGAAGGTAAAGTCGATTACGTGATGGCCGTTGTCGGAGATGCTACCTACGATATGTATCCCATATACTCATCCCTTGGTGGCTATATCTTCGGCAAGGATGCCAATGGCAACTGGAATGCGCAAGACCTTGGCATCGACAGCCCGGGCATGGTCGCCGGCGTCCAATGGGTAGCTGACGGTGTTGCCGCTGGTGATTTCCCCGCTGACTGGGATTGGGCAAATAACCATGCCCTGTTCGAAAACGGCAAGACCCCGTTCATCATGGCTGGCCCGTGGGCTTTGAGCCGCATCCGTGAATCCAAGGTGCCCTACGCGGTTACCAACTTCCCCAGCAATGGCTTCCCGCTTGCTGGCACGCAGGGTATCTACGTCAACGTCCAGAGCGAAAACCTCCTGCTCGCCCAGGCATTCCTGACCGAGTATGTTGCCACGGAAGAGACCATGTACAAACTCTACGAAGTCGGCCAGCGCCCGCCTGCCTACCTCCCCGCACTGGCGAAGGTGGAAGATGTCGATCTCAAGGCCATGGCTGAAGCCGGTAAGAATGCGGTCATGATGCCCTCCATTCCCGAAATGGGTTCCGTTTGGGGCTCATGGAAAGATGCCGTTGCACTGGGTGCCCGCGATGCCAAGCTGGATGTACCGACCGCCATGAAAGAAGGCGCCGACAAGATCCGCGCTCTGATCGCCAACCCGCTGACCGGCATGATCAACGTCCCTGGTTCCTACCAGGCGCAAGCCGGATGCCCGGGCGACTGGCAACCTGAGTGCAAAGTCACCGCCATGACCAAGGGCGACGACGGTTTGTACCGAAGTGGACCTTTCACCATCAAGGCTGGCGACTATGAGTTCAAGATCGCTCTCGATGGTTCCTGGACCACCAACTACGGTTCCGATGGCAAACAGGATGGCCCCAACTATAAGGTCACCCTTACCGCTGACGGCACCATTGAGTTCGTGTACGATCCCGCAACCAAACTGGTCACAGCAACAGTCAAGTAGTAAGTAAGTTCCGAAGGCTGAGGGACATGTGTCCCTCAGCCTTCCTCATCCCAGGCACGATTATCAACCTTCCAGTAGAGGAGGAACCCATGAGTCAAGCCATTTCGGGAAGACGAAAACAGACGGGGATGACCGAGGAAAAACCGCTCTCTAAATTGATCCGTATCATCTTTCTGGTCTTATTCGATGCAGCGGCTGTCTGGTTTATTCAAAATGCATTCGCCAAGGGATTCGATCAATTGGTGATTGTATTCGGCATTATTGCCGTAATGTTCAATCTAATTTATCTGCTTCCACAGGCATACCCATTCCGATGGATGGCATTCGGATTGGGTTTCCTGATCCTGTTCACGGTCTACCCCATCGTCTTCACAATCTACGTGGCTTTCACAAATTACGGCGATGGTCACCTCCTCACCAAGGAACAGGCGCTCCCCATTATCGAAAAACAAACCTTTTTACCGGAAGCAGGCAAATCCTATTCATGGACGGCTTTTAGAACAGAAGCGGGTGATTATGCCTTATGGCTGATCAACCCGGATGGTGAAACATTCCTCGCCAAACCCGGAGAAGAACTTCAACCGGCAAAACCGGGCGATCCCGGAATTGGCGAGGCAGACAATAAGGGGATACCCGCAACCATCGAGGGATACAAGCGTCTTAATCCTTTACTTGCCGCTACAGATAAGAATCTAATTAACATCAAATTTGGCATTGAGGGTGGTACAACGGTTCAGGTACGTTCACCAAGCGAAGCCGCGGAGTTGCAGATTCGCTTCAAGTATGACGAAGCGACAGATTCGGTCGTGGACCAATCGAATGGCGATATCTACGAAAATAAATTGGGGACCTTCACCACCAAGGATGGCAAGACAATCAAGCCGGGGTTCCGTACCGTGGTGGGAATTAAGAATTTCAAGGATTTTGTGACCAGCCCAGCTCTACGCGGACCATTGGTACAGATCGTCACCTGGAACTTCATCTTCCCTACAGGCACCGTTCTCTTACAGTTTTCGCTGGGTCTCGCGATCGCGATCATGTTCAACGACCCAGACTTTCCCCTTAAGAAATTGATCCGCTCCTTTCTCATCATTCCATATACCGTCCCAGCCTTGATCAGCATCATCATGTGGCGCGGTATGTTAAATTCGGAATTCGGTGTGATCAATCACTTTTTGAGAGAGTGGATCGGATGGGCACCCAGATGGACAACTGAGCCTTTCTGGGCAAAATCCGCCCTTCTGCTTGTTCAAATGTGGTTGGGATACCCCTATTTCTTCCTTGTTTGCAGTGGCGCCTTGCAATCCATCCCCTCAGATATTTATGAAGCGGTGACAATCGATGGCGCCACCAGTTGGCAAAAATTCAGGTTTATCACGCTTCCCCTGTTGTTGATCGCTGTAGGTCCGTTACTGATCGCATCCTATGTAACCAACTTCAACAACTTCGGCGTTATATACCTGTTCATAGGAGGAGGTCCAGCCATAGCAGAGGCATCCACAAATGCAGGGCATACCGACTTGTTGATCAGTTATGTATACAAGCTTGCCTTTGAGAGCGGCGGGCGCGGTGTCCAATACGGTCTGGCATCTGCCATTTCGATTGGCGTGTTCATCATTGTCGGCGCCATAACATTGTTCCAGTATCGGTTCACAAACATGTGGGAGGAGGTAAGCGAAAATGTCTAGCATATCCCAAACCTACCAAACCCTGCGGACATCGCAAAAGTTTCAGAAGCGGTTCAGCATCGGCGTACGCCTAGTCATTGCACTGCTTCTGATCTTCTTCTCGATCTTCCCCGTACTTTGGATCATATCCGCATCGTTCAACAGTACGCAGTCTCTATCGACACAGTCGTTGATACCGCCAAAACCCAGCCTGATAAATTACCAAAGACTGTTCGGAAAAGATCCAAATTACAAGTTCGGCGATCTGATCTACGAAAAATGGATATTCAATTCCATCAAGGTTTCGGGCATCTCCACCATTCTCAGCCTGTTCATCACGACCATGGCGGCTTATGCATTCTCAAGGATGCGGTTCAAGGGACGCATCACAATCCTCAAAGGCATCCTTTTGATTAATGTCTTCCCCACCTTGCTGGCACTGGTTGCGGTATATGTATTGGTCTTTCAGTTTGGCGAGATTATCCCAGCCATCGGGCTCAATACCCATGCAGGGTTGATCCTGGTATATCTCGGCGGTTCGATGGGCTTGAACATCTGGTTGTTGAAGGGTTTCCTCGACACGATACCACGCGATATCGATGAATCGGGCATGGTGGATGGGGCATCGCATTTCCAGATCTTTTGGAATTTGATACTCCCTCTCCTGCGCCCCATCCTGGTTGTCATCGGCGTTATTTCCTTTATCGGCACGTACGGCGATTTTGTTCTTGCCCGCATCCTGCTGAACGATGTGAACAAATACACCCTGATGGTTGGCTTGCAGATATTCACAGCAGGTCAATTTGACCAGAAGTGGGGCGTGTTTGCCGCCGGTGCCCTGCTTGGCGCCTTGCCGATCATAATCATCTACTACGTATTGCAGGATCAGATCGTGGGCGGTTTGACTACAGGAGCTGTCAAAGGATAAAACCTGCAGGAATGAAACGAGTAGTTTTACCAGTGTCGTGGTAAGTTTAGGGATAGCCTTGTTCTTTGAACAGGGCTATCTTCATTGACAACAGGACTCCAACACGTTTCTCCAGCATAAGTAAAGTTGAGACAGAAATGAAGCCTTTATATAAATTATTACCGACATTCCTTATTATTTCAATACTGGCCGGTTGTACGACAACAACTCCGATAGCGACAACAACTACCACATCTACGCCTGAACCGACTGCAACTCCTTCCCCATATGCTGGCACGGACGGACTCCGCTGGTGGAATGACACGGTCTTCTACGAGATCTTCGTCCGCTCATTCCGCGACAGTGACGGTGACGGCGTCGGCGACTTCAACGGCATTATCGAAAAATTGGATTACCTGCAAAGCCTGGGCATCAAAGGCTTATGGCTCATGCCCATCAACCCATCCCCCTCCTATCACGGCTACGATGTGACCGACTACTACGCGGTCAATCCCGATTACGGCACCATGGACGATTTCAAACGCCTGCTCGACGAAGCACACAAGCACGATATCAAGATCATCATGGATTTCGTCATGAACCATACTTCGAGCAAACACCCGTGGTTCCAATCTGCGCTAACACCCGGCAGTCAGTATAAGGATTGGTATGTATGGAGCGAGACCGACCCAGGCACGCTTGGTCCGTGGGGACAAAAGACATGGTATCGCGCCAGTAACGGACAATACTATTACGCCATCTTTTGGGATCAGATGCCCGATTTGAATTACGAAAATCCCGCCGTGCGTGAAGAGATGAAGAAGGTCACCACCTTCTGGTTGGAGGACGTCGGCATTGACGGCTTCCGCCTCGACGCGGTACGTTATGTGGTCGAAGGCGATCAACTGGCAGATTCAAAAGCTAATCATGCGTTCCTTGAGGAATGGGGCGCTCATTACAGAAGCATCAACCCGCAGGCATTCACCGTCGGTGAAGCCTGGACCGATAATGCCAACGTCAAAAAATACACAGACTCGAACCGCGAACTGGACTCTGCTTTCAACTTCGACCTCTCAGATGCCATGTTCAAACTGAACGAAGGCAACACCACAAGCCTGCGATTCGTTCTTCAAACAACCATCCGCGATTTCCCCGATCAGGATAACGCCAACTTCATCACCAACCACGATATGCCCCGCGTAATGAACCAACTCGGCACAGACAAGGAACAGCGCGCCAAACTCGCCGCAGGCATCCTACTCACCGCGCCCGGCATCCCGTTCATCTACTACGGCGAAGAGATTGGCATGAGCGGTACCAAACCCGATGAACTGATCCGCACACCCATGCAATGGGACAGCACACAAGGCGCAGGCTTTACCGCTGACAAGCCGTGGCAGGCTGTCAACTCGGATTTCACACTCGTCAATGTCGCCAGCCAGACAGGTGACAACGCATCCCTGCTCGAGCATTATCGCACGCTCATTAAGCTCCGCAACGAACATTCCGCATTGCGTGTTGGCAAGACCTATGTGGCAGAATCCAATTCGAACAAGATCCTGTCCTATCTGCGCGTGAGCAGCGACGAAACGCTTCTCGTTCTCATCAACATCGACGACCAGCCGCTGAGCAACTACAAACTCAATCTTTCGGTCGGTCCGCTCTCGGGTCAATACACCGCCACGTCCCTGCTCGATGCATCAACCATCAGCCCGCTGACCGCCAACGAAAAAGGCGGCTTCGATGATTATGTCCCGCTTACTGAACTCCCGTCGTATAGTATCTTCATTATTCAACTCACACCTTAACCTCCGTCCTGAGCGGAGCCGAGCGTTCGCAGCGAGGCGCAGTCGAAGGACAACACTTTAAATCAACGGAAAACGCCTCCCGCGTGACCCTCAGCCGGGTCAGCCCATACAAATTGACTTGACCATCGGGCCTGCCTTCTCCCAAAACCAGGCATGGATCTACTGGACGAATGACGGAAGCGATCCCGAAGGCAAAAACGGAAACGCATCCGCTGGCTACGCGACCCAGCTCAAACCCGTCGGTTCTGAATGGGACACGTTCCTCTGGGGTTACGTCCGCAAGTTTCGCGGACAGATTCCAGCGCAAGAGGCAGGCACACTCATCCGCTATCGCGTTGCGGCGGGCGGCAACGGCGGAGAGACCTTCGCCGACAACGGTACCTACTATGCCTTCTATGTGGATAACGATCCACCTCCCGCCTGGACAAAGGATGCGGTCATTTATCAGATTTTTGCTGACCGCTTCTTCAACACGACCAATGATTTTCCACGAACAGAAAACAAGCCGTCGCTCAAATGCAACGGTACATTGCGCGGCATCATCGAGAAACTCGATTACCTTTCAGAACTTGGAATCAATTGTCTCTGGTTCACGCCGGTCTTCCCCAGCCCCAGCTATCACGGCTACGACGCCACCGATTTCTTTGAGATCAATCCGCGCCTCGGCACGAAGGAAGATTTCAAGGAGCTGATCGAGAAGTCACATGCGCGCGGCATCCGCATCCTCATGGACTTCGTCCCCAATCACTGGTCGAACCAGCATCCCAATTTCCTCGAAGCGCAAAGAGACCAGAACAGTCCCCTTCTTCGGCGTGAAGACCCTACCGCAGATCAACCTGCGTTACGCGCCTGCCCGTGAACATGTCCTCAATGCCGCCAAATACTGGCTGGATTTCGGCGTGGACGGGTATCGCGTGGACTATTGCATCGGTCCGACTCCAGATTTCTACGCGGACTTCCGCCGCATCACTCGGACCTCCAAGCCTGATTCGTGGACCTTTGGCGAAGCCGTGGACCCACCCGACGCCCAACTCGCCTTCGAAGGCGGCATGGATGGTACGCTCGACTTCATGCTGTTGGAAGGTCTGCGCGCCACGTTCGCCTTCGGCAAATGGAGCGCCCGCAAATTCGCCGAGTTCCTCGACCGGCACGAAGCCTATTTTCCTGAGTCGTTCTCGCGCCCGTCATTCCTCGATAACCACGATATGAATCGTTTCCTGTGGGTGGCGCACAACGACATCACCAAACTCAAACTCGCGGCGATGTGTCAATTCACGCTCGCTGGTGCACCTGTCATCTACTACGGCACGGAGGTTGGACTCTCCCAGCCCGCCGACGTCATGCAACATGGACGCGCCATCCACGAAGAGACGCGCATGCCCATGCTCTGGGGCGATGATCAGAACAGGGATTTGTTCGAGTTCTATCGCTCACTCATCCAGATACGGAAAAGCGAATCCGCTTTGGTGCATGGCAAGCGCGAGAC
Organism: Chloroflexota bacterium; assembly: GCA_041302025.1. Taxonomy (GTDB): domain Bacteria; phylum Chloroflexota; class Anaerolineae; order Anaerolineales; family Villigracilaceae; genus Defluviilinea. The sequence goes on from JBFYRY010000116.1 coordinate 17,878, forward strand.
CGTTCTCGCCACCGAAGAAGTCCTTGCCTATCGCCGCGCGGATGAGAAGAACAGTATCCTGTGCGTAATGAACATTTCGGAGAAGGCGCAGGAGTTTGATCTGGAGATTCCAGAGTCGAGTCCATTGCTGATGACCAAGTCCGAGTGCAGGATTCAGGCTGAGGGACGCGTGAAGCGTATTTTCCTTCCACCGTTCAGCGGGATGATCGTCAAATGAACATCGTCGGCACGATCCAACATCACGCCGGTTTTCCATCCAAATTTGTTTCCGCACGCAACGTGGACGTCTGGCTTCCGCCCGACTACTCGGAAGACAAACGTTATCCTATGCTGTACATGCACGATGGGCAGAACATTTTCGAGCCGATCTCGTCCATCGGTGGCGTGGCATGGGAAATGGACAAAGCCATCACACGACTGGTGGAGGCGAAAAAGATTCCCAGTGTAATTGTGGTCGGTGTCTGGAACAGCGACATCCGTTGGCGTGAGTACATGCCGCAAAAGGCATATGAGGCGGCGGTCTTTGAAAAGAATCGAAAGGCGTTCCTTGAACGAGCAGGCGGACCGTCAGTGTCGGATTCGTATCTCAAGCTTTTTGTGGAAGAAGTCAAACCGTTTATCGATGCAAACTACCCAACTTTATCCGACCAGCAAAATACGTTCATCATGGGCTCGAGCATGGGCGGACTGATCTCGTTGTATGCCATCAGCCAATATCCAGATGTGTTCCATGGCGCGGGATGTCTTTCCACACACTGGTCGGCAGGATTGAGTGAACTGGTGGATGAAATGGCTAAGATGTTACCAGACCCAAATTCGCATAGGTTGTATTTCGATTTTGGGACGAAAGGTCTGGATGCTGCTTACGAACCTTTCCAAATCCAAATGGACGAGCATCTTCGCAAAGCAGGCTATAACGAATCGAACTGGATGACACGCAGGTTCGAAGGCGCGGACCACAACGAAACCGCATGGCGTGCGCGTGTGGAACTCCCTTTGGAATTTCTTTTGGGATAACACACAAAGGTACTTGTGAGAAACAAGGTCATCAAGATCCTCATCGTTCTCGTCATCACCATCGCCACGCATGCACTTGCAGTGACGTATCTACCGCAGGATTTCGATGAACCTATCTATACGGAAGTCGCTGTGGATTACGCACGCGCTCTCGAACGCGGCGACTTCAACGCCATCATTGATTATCCTGAAGTCCGTGAACATCCTGCTCTCGTCAAACTTGTTTACGGCATTACGATTTACGCCAACAGGTCTGAAAACAACTATTCTGAATCCCTGCAAACAGGGCGCGTTGTCTCTGCGATCTTTGGCATCCTGGGAACACTTGTTGTAGCGTTCATCGACCCCTTCGCAGGCGGACTGATGGCGATCCACGCATTGGTCGTCAAATACTCCAGCCAGACGTATCTCGAAGCCATTCCGCTGGGGTTCATGATCCTGTCTGTGTATACGTTCATCAAAACAGGCAGGGAAAAACGCGATGTCTGGTTCTGGCTTTCTGCTTTTGCGCTTGGGGCGGTCACAGCGGGGAAGTTCACCTATACTCCCGTTCTTGTCGTCGTGCTTGTGTATCTGGCGTTCATCGAAAAGAAAATCCCGTTTCGTTGGATGCTCGGGTTCGGCTTCCTTGCCGTTGCAGCCTTCTTCCTCTTGAATGTCACGCTCTGGCATGACCCTTTCGCTCGCATCATCGAAGCACTCACATTCCATACCAACTACCAGCGCGGCGAGCACGTAACTGAGATCGGTTTCCCGTGGTATCAGCCGTTCGTCTGGTTGTTCGTGGAAACACCCGGTGACTGGCACGGCGGCATCTTCCTCTATGATATCGACCCGTTCATCGCCGCTTTCGCTTTCGCAGGCATTGCCCGCGAATGGAAGGAACGCCGCTGGCTGGTCGTCTGGCTGGTCTCAGGCATCCTCTTCCTGCTCCTCTGGGGAACCAAGTGGCCGCAATACGTCCTCACCATTGTCCCTGCCTTGTGCCTGATGGCGGCGGAGTCCGCACGGCGGTTTTCAAAGTGTGTATCCGGACTTAGCTATTACAAGTCCATTTGAATCCAAAAATCC
>JBFYRY010000366.1:0-3288 GCA_041302025.1 Chloroflexota bacterium
GGGCAGGTAACTCTTGCCTTCGGTGTCCACAGCATAGTTCATATCCACCATCTCAGGGTGCAGTAAGAGACCGAGTGATGTCTCAGATTCATCGGCATGAACGAAGTTCGTTCCCATTTGCCCACCGCGACCCTCCGGACGGAAAAATTCACGCACGCCACGATGCCAGTCGATCACGCGGAAAATGCCCGGCAGTTGGTAGCGCTTCTGGAATTCCTGCACCGCCGATTCGAGCATCCACAATTGGCCGTGGTTATTCACGATGAGCTGCTTACGGAATCCGTCGTTCCACAAGCCAAGCATCACATCGATCATCATCTCACGCACCACGTGCTCGCGCACGATCACCGTACCGGGCATTCCCACATGATGATAGGGATGTCCGCCATAATTCAATGGAGGTAATGCCAGGTTGACGGGCGCACCGCGTTTGGCAGTGAATCGGCGCACGCCTTCGCAGATCTGGCTGACATACAATGTGTCTGATGCGCTGGGCAAATGTTGACCATGCAGTTCGGTACAGCCGACCGGGATGAAGACAATATCGTTCTTTTTGCGGTTGACTTCCACCTGCCAGCGTGTGGTGGTTTGGATGTATGAGCCAGCCTTGCCCCATTCCACCGGCGAAGGGATGCCATACTCAGCCAGGATGGCATCGATCTGTTCATCGCTGGCATCCCAAACTTCCTTCTTCATGCGTCCAACCGCATTGTCCTCAAAGAACAGGTCGGGCTGGTTACTGGGGAGAAATCCTTGTGGTACGTTCGTTGTCATTTTATTGCTCCTTTTGATCGCTATTGATTAATCTGAAATATTTTTCTTGCATTGGTGCAGGTTCGCAGGTTGAGTCCCAGTTAGACTTTTTGACTGTCTGCGGTCTATTTATCCAATCTCACCGGTCTTTACTGGTCGGTTCTCACGCAGTGATTTGATCGCGGCATATCCAAGCACCACCGCGGCTCTTCCATCTGCGCCAGTGGTCGGTGTCTTCTTGTCGTCTCGTACGCATTCCACAAATTGATGCACCTCTTCAACGTAACAGGGCGCATATCGCTGCATGAAGAAATATGGCGGTTTGGCGGAAGTAAAGCCATTCACGTTGCCTTTCACAGCAGTGGTCTCTTTCTCATTTTCCATCATTGCTGTGCCGTTCGAGCAGAACACTTCCAGGCGTTGGTCGTACCCATACACAGCCTTGCGGCTATTGTCGATCGTGCCCATCGCTCCGTTGGCAAATTTAAGCAGGATCAATCCCGTATCGATATCACCGAATTCCTTCAGTTCGTCGTTGATAAGCACTGCCCCGGTAGCGTACACTTCTTCAACTTCTCCCATCTGATAGCGCACCATATCCAGGTCGTGGATCCCCAGGTCCAGGAACATGCCACCCGAGACCCGCAGAAATTCCATTGACGGAAAGTCCGGATCCCGGTTGACAATATGCAGGACACATGGGCGTCCGATCTCGCCCGAAGCGACGATGTCATGGACCCGTTTGTAACTCTTGTCGAAGCGACGGTTAAACCCTACCTGTAGTTTGACTCCCGCTTTTTCGACCTCTGCCAACGCCTCATCGATCTTGTCCAACTCAAGGGCCAACGGCTTCTCACAGAAGATGTGCTTGCCTGCCGCGGCCACGTCTTTCATAATAAAGGCATGCGTATCAGTGCTGGTTGCGATCAGTATGGCTTCGATGTCAGGGTCGGTCAGAAGTTCATGGTAATCCTTCACCACGCGTTGGATGCCACATTCATCCGCCACGGCTTGAGCCACCTCCAGGCGGATGTCGCAGACTGCCACCAGGTCCACATCGGGGATCTGCCGGACAATGTTTCGCACGTGGATACTGCCCATGCGCCCGGTACCGATTACAGCGAGTTTTACTTTTTTTGTCATTTCAGCCTCTTTACTCTGAAGGTAATTACTTTCCTGCTTTATTCGATTTGAAAATGCGGCGACAGCACTTTGAGCGCGGCCTCGCGAGCCTGGTTCGCCAATTCCTGAGGATTCCAATCCCAATACTCGGGCCGGAACAGTTCGATCGAGCAGGGTCCGGTATATCCGATGCGCTTTAGCCGCATACAGATGTCGTCGAGAGGCACAATGCCCAGTCCGGGCAGGAGCCGTGTACTGTCCGAGATGGCTTCCTTCGGCGTATCCTCAAGGTCATCCAGGTGAAAGGCAAAGATGCGCATGGGGTCCAGTTGATCGAGCTCACTCGTCAGACCGCCTCCGCCGTATAAATGAGCCGCGTCAATTGTCAGACCGATGTTGTCACGCCCCACCTTATGGATGATCTCAAATGCTGCGCGTGGTGTACGCACGCTGCACCACCCAAAACCCAGGAATTCGAACGACAGGTTTATGCTGTACAGGCTTGCAATGTCGCTCAAGTCGCGCAAGACCTTGATGTACTCGGCTATGATGTCGGCCCATGGCAGATTACGGTCCGGCAAAGGACTGGGCACCACGACGACGGTTGGACAGCCAATAGCCTGCGCGATCTTGCCCAGTTCATGCAGGCGCGCTTGTATCTGGGGGTACTCGCTCCCGCGGAATGCGATGAACTCGATTGAGTTGAGCGTGAGCGGCATAACGTTGTGATTCACAAACAAAGCATTGAGATCTGACAATGAGTGATCAGCCAGGTAGCGATCCATCTTGGCCGCCCACACCTCAAGTGCCTTAAATCCTGCGCGTGCAGTGACAATGACATCGGTTTCGAGATCGGATGTCATGGTTGTCGCGCCGTGGAAAGCTAGTTTCATCGGTTTCCTTTCTGGCTGGGTATTGAAATTACATCTTCATCACGATCTTCATCGCGCTCTTGGGACCGTGCTGCATGGTCCTGGCATCAAGACCCAGGCAGGCAAACGCATCGAGCCCTTCTTCCAGAGGGATGACCTTCGTGAAGAAGGATTTCATATTCAGTCGATTTTCCTGGAAGATGCGGATGGACGGCACCATGGTGTTCTGTCCGAGATACAGGCCGATGATCTTGGTTGCCCAACGCGTGATCTCGTTCGGCACGATCTCGGTCGTGATCGACGAGTCCATTCCAAAGGGCAGAACCTTGCCGCCGGGGGTGACGCACTTAAGCGCCTGCCAGAGCGCATTGCCGGTGGCTTCGACAACGATATCGGCTTTACGTCCGTAGGTGAACTCGGTGATCTTCTGCTCGATATCCACTTCGTTCGGGTTCCAAACCGTTAACCCGCATTCCTTCGCCACGTTGATGCGGAATGGATCGATCTCGGTCACAGCCACTTTGGCGGCGATGTTCTTGGC
>JBFYRY010000117.1:0-10803 GCA_041302025.1 Chloroflexota bacterium
CCGGGGTATTTTTCTGGTCATGGTCGATGGGGATCGGATCATCGGTACGGGGGCGGTCAAAAAACTGGATGCCGATATCTGCGAACTCAAGCGCCTGTGGTTCTTGAAAGAATACCGCGGAAAAGGATTGGGGTACAGAATGATACAGGAGCTATTAGCTTTCGCGCGGAGACAGGGATATCAACGCATGCGATTGGAGACGGACTCTGATGCACAATCGCAGGCAATGAAATTCTACGAACGGCTGGGGTTTTACGAAATACCGCGATACAGCCAGCATGAGGATGAGACCGCTCTGGAACTGATCTTATAACCTGACGATCTCCAGCCAATCCGGCAATTGCCCGACCAGCCGCTTCATGATCGCATTGGCGCGCTCGCTGAATATCTCGTAATTACCGTACGCCTCCCCGCCCTGTTCACTGACAATATCACTGACCGCACGCAGGATCAATAACCGGGCGTTGTTCTTTTGCGCCACCCACGCCAGTGCGGCGGATTCCCAATCGGCGGCGATGGCGCCTATTGACCGGAGCAGGGGGATCTTGTCGGGCGGCAGGTCGCTGTCAGCAGAGGCGATGATTCCGCGTCGGGTGGGATGAGGATCGGGTCCGGCGAGCCAGCCCAAGTCGAGGGAGGAGGCGTAGCAGGATGCGATGTCCAGATCACCCATGAGTTCGACAACATCGTAAACGAATGCCCGCTCCACAAGGATCACATCCCCCTGTTGAACAACGCCTTCGAAACCGCCGCACGTCCCCAGGTTGACGAGCAGATCGGGTTGGTCGTGGTCGATGATATATTGAAGCGCGCCTGCCGAGGCGATCTTGCCCCAGCCGGTATGAAAGAAGGCGGCATTCCATTTACCGATATTGGCATCGAAACACCCGCCGTATGGATAGCGTCGTATCGCCGAATCGGGGAACAGCGGCGCAACGCCCCGCCACTCCGCACCTGCAGAAATAAGAACAGCGATTTTCATTCGTACTTTTCTTGAGATTAGACGGAAATATCCATCCGTCCGAGGATGGACCAGCCCCTCGTATTGTTGTTCAGGCGTTCGCGTATACTTTTCTCCCCGAATTTTTCTTTGGGGATTTCCTTTTCCCTGTACACTTCCCATGTCTCTGTATGGATGACGGATTGCTTCGGAGCAAGTTCGGTGACGGACCCCAGACTTTGCAGTTCCACCACGCGATGATTGCTGAAGGCCTCCGAGTTGCATCCAAAATCGGAGTACTCATCATCGGCGCGCACCCCAAACCGTTTGACAAAGAAAACATCATCGAACAGGTAGCCCATCCAGCCGTGCGGATTGAAATAGCCGATCTTTACCCCCTCGCGCGGGGCACCCGCTTTAAGGGCGACAAATTCCTCGCCAAACCGAAGCCGCCTGTCGCTCCACCGGGTATAGGGCCAGAGCGTAAAAAGCCGGTTGGGCTGAAGCCCATCCGAGTCAGCCAGCCTGGATTGCTGTGGCAGGACGCCAACCCCGCCCGGGCGCATCATGGTGATTGCCCAGGGAGAAAGTTTTACGGTTTTGTTGCCGTGATTTTCAAGAGTGTGCTTTACCAGCACGAACGGTCCCGAGGAACCCATCTGGATGGATATGGTTTTCCGTATATGAGACGTGTCTTCAACGGCGCCTCTCAGGCGCACACCGCCGGCTTTTTCCTCAACTGTCAATCCAACACTATCGGGGACATAACTTTGAGCAACGGTTTCAGGCGCCACAGAAAGGCGGTGTCCGCCGTAAAAATGATATACACCGTTGACGGTGTTTCTAATAATATCGGGCGTTTCAGCGAACAGATTTTCACCCATCCATTTGGGGATCAGGCGGACAATACGCGGTCCCGCATCGGCAAGACACTCCACCTGGAAATAATCATTTTCGATGATAACTGTCCGCTCTCCGTGGAAGTGCCCTGTTTTCATGGAGGTAATCTTAGCCCGAAAATCCCATTCCGTAAATATCAAGTTGGTTCCTAAAATGTTACATCAAATATCATGATTGCGTGTTTTTTGGGGGGAGGAGAAATCGCAATGTATGACCGCAGGTATTATATAATCCCAATATGACAACCAAACAGCCAAACTCAAAAATGTGTTTTATCTGCGGGCTCGAAAACCCTGTCGGCTTGCACCTGCATATTTACGAAGTGGAGCCCGGCGTGATCGAAACGACCTACACTGCGCCCGAACATTTCCAGGGATACCCCGGCGTCCTGCATGGCGGTATCGTCGGCGCGATCATCGATGAGATCTCGGGGCGGACGCATATGGGCAGTGACCCGCAGAATCCGCGTTTCATGTTCACAGCAAAACTCGAAGTGAAGTATCGCAAGAACGTGCCCGTGGGCAAGCCCTTGAAGATCGTCGGCAAGGCAGGCAAATCGAAATCAAGATCGGCGGAGGCATGGGCGGGCATTTACGATGCGGAGACCGGTGAACTGCTCGCCGAAGGCACCACGCTTTCGATCAACGTGCCTGGCGAGCAACTCGACAAATCGAGATTGAATGAACTGGGATGGAGAGTTGAGCTGGAATAAAACTTTCGAGATGGGAATAAAACCGCGGTCAAACACGGGTGTGCAAAAGTACCCGGCGCATTGGGTTGTAAAAGTTCCGCCCAAACCGGACAAATTGTAGTCCCGGCTCTCCACAGATGCAATGACTTGACTATTCGGCAGAGGCAGAGACACAACGGTATAATCACGCCAATCTGTACAATGGAAACTTCATGAAAAAATATCTCCTCTTTACCGTCTTCGTTTCCGGCATGACCACCCTTGCCGCGGAACTTGCCGCATCGCGTTTAATCGGCAATGTGTTCGGCACAAGCAATATCGTTTGGGCAAGCATCATCGGGCTGATCCTCATCTACCTCACGCTGGGATACTTCCTGGGCGGTAAATGGGCGGATGCGAACCCGACTCCCGCCGCGATGTACCGCGCCCTGGCGTGGAGCGCCTTCACACTGGGACTCGTTCCCTTCATAGCGGGACCCGTCCTCCGGTCCGCCGCGACCGCGTTCGAGACATTGAGTGTCGGCATTTTGGGCGGGTCGTTCGTCGCAGTGCTGGTGCTGTTCGTCGTTCCCATCACATTGTTGGGGACCATCTCCCCATTTGCCATCCGCCTGCTGGTGGACGATACCTCTCACGCCGGACAGACATCCGGGCAGATCTACGCCATCTCCACGCTCGGCTCGTTCATCGGGACATTCCTGCCCACACTGGTCTTCATCCCCGCCATCGGCACAACGAAGACGTTCCTGTTGTTCAGTCTGGTTCTATTATTTGTGGCGCTGGCAGGCATGGGACTGTTCGCCGGCAAACGCGAAATGCTCAAGTTGTTCTGGATGCCGGTCCTGCTGGCGGTCATCGCCGCACTGGCTTCGGGACAGGCACTGAAGAAGAACACCGGGCAGATTTACGAGACCGAGTCGGCATACAACTATATTCAGGTCGTGCAGAAGAACGGCTACACCATCCTGCGGCTCAATGAGGGACAGGGTGAGCACTCGATCTATCATCCCGACACCCTGCAATACAACGGACCGTGGGAACAGTTTCTCGTCGGTCCGTATTTTTACGCGGATAAAAAACCGGGTGACATCCAACGCATGGCGATTGTCGGTCTCGCGGCTGGCACGGCGGCGCGGCAGGCAACGGCTGTTTATCCGGACATCCAGATCGACGGCTACGAACTCGACCCCAAGATCGTGGAGGCGGGACAGAAATATTTCGGCATGACCATGCCCAATCTCACCGTACACATCGGCGATGGGCGGCTGGGACTCGAACAAAGCGAATACAAATACGACATCATCGCCGTGGACGCGTACCGGCCTCCATACATCCCCGCGCACATGACGACGCAGGAATTCTTTCAGATCGCTGCTTCTCACTTAGCCGACGACGGGGTGCTAACCATCAATTCCGCCTCTGTCCCCGGCGACCGCCGCCTCATCAACGGGCTTGCCACCACGATGGGCACCATCTTCCCCTCCGTGTACACCATGGACATCCCCGGCACGCTGAACACGATGATCTTCGCCACCAAACAACCGACCATCCCGGAGAACTTCGCGATGAATCTGGTGAGGCTGTCACAAGACCCCACTGTCCATTCTCTGCTGATCAACACCATGCAGGTGACCTTCGCCAATATGAAAGCCGGGTACGAATCCACCACCGTTTTCACCGACGACCACGCCCCCATCGAATGGATCGTCAATGACATGGTGGTCCGCTTCGTGCTTGAGGGCGGGATGAAATATTTGGAGTAGGTTCCTCCATTCGGGATAATGTAATACCATCCCTCCACACATCATCTATCCCCACATGAACAACCTTAGAGCTATCTCCCAAATTATCGAGCCACAAGTCACCATCGAAGGTGCGGGGGTGCGCCTGCTCCGCTCCATCGCCCCCAAAGTCAGCAACCTGTTCGATCCCTTCCTGCTCTTCGATCACTTCGCCTTCAACGACCCGCTCGAAGGACCCATCCGCGGCTTCCCCACCCATCCGCATCGCGGCATCGAAACCGTCACCTACATGCTCGAAGGCTCCACTGCCCACCGCGACAGCCTCGGCAACGCAGGCACCATCGGTCCCGGCGACGTGCAGTGGATGAGCGCTGGTCGCGGCATCCTGCACGAAGAGATGCCCCGCCGCGGTCCCAGCGGCAACATCTACGGCTTCCAACTCTGGGTCAACCTACCCTCGCACCTCAAAATGTCCGAGCCGCGCTATCAGGAGGTGACCGCCTCCACGATCCCCACCTACGAAAAGGACGGCGTCAAGATCCGCGTCGTCACCGGGATGGTGGACGACGTGACCGGTCCCGTCACGGAAATTGCCGCATCGCCTCTTTACATGGACGTGGAACTTGCTCCCGGCCTCGAATGGCATTTCCCCATCCCCAACGGACACACGCTCATCACCTACGTATTCGAAGGTGAAGGCGTCTTCTCGGGCGACCCTTCGACAGGCTCAGGAACCACGATTGACGCTGTAAAAATGGTCAAATATGCAGATGGCGACTACATCACGGTCAAGACCGAGAACACCCCTGTCCGCTTTATGCTGATGGCAGGCGCACCGTTCAAAGAACCGATCGTGCCATACGGTCCGTTCGTGATGAACACCATTGAAGAGATCCAACAAACGTTACAAGAATTGCGTAACGGGACGTTTATCAAAGAATAAGGAGCCAGACTTCCGAAGTCTTCGAGACTTCGGAAGTCTTTTTGTATATGACCCAAATCATCTACGGCGAGCGCATCGCCAAACAAGGCAAAATCCGACTCGGCTGTTCCGCTGCCATCTTCGATTCACAAGAACGTGTGCTTTTAACCAAACGACGCGACAACGGTCAATGGTGCCTGCCCTCAGGCGGACTTGAGCCGGGCGAGTCCGCGGCGGAGGCGTGTGAAAGGGAAGTTTTAGAGGAAATAGGCTTGGGCGTAGTCGTGAAGCGTCTCGTCGGCGTGTACAGTCATCCCGACCAGTTGACCGTCTACTCCGAGACAGATAAATTCCAGATCGTCGCCATCCATTTCGAAGCAGAGATCACCGGCGGCACGTTGGGTTTGAGCGACGAGACGTCCGATTTTGGGTATTTCACGATGGAAGAGATCGACGGGCTGGAAATGCTCGGTCGCCACAAAGAACGGATACTCGACACGCTTGCAGGTCAACCCGAAGCCTTCATCAAATAAGACCTGCTAAATGACGAGAGCCCCGATATCGAGACTCTCTTTGTTCATTCTGGAATTTCATCCAACATCTGCTTCATCGCCTGCCGATAAGCTTGGAATGCCTTCCTGCCGCCTTTGGTCAGGCTGAGCATCGTCTGCGGGCGTTTCCCTTTGAAGCCTTTCTCCACAGCCACGTATCCACCTTCCTCCAGTTTTGTGACATGAGCGGAGAGGTTGCCCCACGTCAGACCCAGTTGATTCATGAGGAAGGTTGAATCTGCGCTTTCGATCACATAGAGCAGTGCCATGATCTGGAACCGCGCCGGTTCATGGATGAGCCGGTCAACATCGCCATGCGCGGCTACTCCGGCGGACATTTCAGGAGTTGTCATGGCTCGCCTCCTGCGGCGGAAGCGGATGCTGGCGCAGAAAAGTGACAAATAACACCAGCCCGGGTACTAGAATGAACATGCCTGCAATGATCATGGGAAGTGTTGTATCGAACCACAGCGTGAAGAAAAATCCGCATCCCATCAGCAGGGCAATGTAGTATCCGCGCAGAAACTCCTTGAAATAGGATATCACGATAATGGATGTGCCGACGATCAGCGCGGCGATGGAAGCAACGAAAGCGCGTTCCAGCGAGGGATCAACGATCAGTTCTGTCCGCAGCCCGGAAGCGTTTGCATTCCACATGTACAGGCTGAACAGAACCAAACCCAATGTGACCAGAAAGTAGAAACCCATGATCCATGCCAGTGTGATCTTGCGCTTCTGGCGCTCGGGTCCGAACTGCACCTGCCCCATGCGCGGGACGGTGACATACCTCTTGCCCAACTGGAATACCGCGAAGGCAATGCCAACCCCCAACAGGGCAAACAGCATGTAGGTACCCTCCCCTTCCCCGCTTTCAGGGACTGCAAAGAACAAGGACAGCGACAACAGCAACACGCCGAGATAGATATCCCACAGTCCATCCTGGTGGACCGAACGGAAGGCTCTGCGCTCAATGGCTTTGAGGTCAAGATTTTGTGTCATAGACCGATCCTTTCTACTTATTTCACATTTTACTTTGTATTGCAAAGTTATTTGTAATATAGCATAAATTTCCGAAATGTCAAGACCCAATTGAAAAAGCAACCCGCCTGACCGGCGGGTTGCCATTCTAGACCTTCAACCACCACACCCCCGTGCATTCAGGCAATATTACCCATTTGTTTTGTTTCACTTTCTCGCCCAACTCGTCGCCGAAGAAGAAGCGCGATAACTCCTCCGCCTCTTCAACGGACACGAATTCATAGTCTGTGCGGATCCACTTGTGCTGGAATCCGACCTCATCCAGCCAGGGATAATACTCCTTGAGATGCTCCAGCCTAACCGGCGACTCATTCCCCGTGCCCAGCGATTCAAACAGGACGATGAAACTGCCTCGCCTCAAGACGCGTTTCATTTCACCCAGCCATTTTTCCAATTCCGCCCGCCACGTTTCAGGATTCCACACCGCGAGATAACTCACGCTCCAGCCGGAGACAGCAAGATCAGCAGAATGGTCATCCACTGGCAACTGGCGATGGTCTGCCACATCCACTTTCCAGTTGGAAAGTCCGCTCGCTTCAAAGCGCGTACGACACACCCGCAACATTTCCTCCGAAACATCGAACGCCCGCATGGATTTGGCGCGCGGCGCCAGCATCACAGCGAGGCGTCCTGTCCCTGCGCCGAGGTCGAGTACATCCAAGCCATCTACATTCGTGATCTCATCCAGGGCTTTCTCAATGTTTCCCTGATAATCTTCCCGAGCGATCAAAGCTTCGTAGCGGTCGCCGTCGGTCTGGTAGATTTTTCTCTGCTGTTCGCTCATTCATTCTCCTGTATACTTGTTCAATATGTCATTCTGAGGATGCGGAGCATCCGAAGAATCTCGCTTTCGGTGGCAGAGACCCTTCGCCGCCACTCAGGGTGACATTATAGAATGATTCTACCTGAGCTACGATGAAACTTGATATGGAACGTGTCCTTCGCCCACGAGAGCAGGCGCGGCAGAGTTACAACGCCATGTCGCGCTGGTATGATCTGTTCACCGGCAGTGAAAAACGATTCACAGATATCGGCATCCAAATGCTTGACATCCAGTTGAACGAGTCCGTGCTGGAGATCGGCTGTGGGACAGGTCACGCACTTGTCCAATTCGCCCAAAGAGGCGGGATCGTCACCGCGATCGATCTTTCGGATGGGATGCTGGAAGTCGCGCACAGGCAAACGAAAAACCAAACTGTGGGTTTTTGCCAGGCAGACGGATTATCCCTTCCGTTTCCGACTGGGCAATTTGATGCGGTATTCACTTCGTTCACGCTCGAATTGTTCGACACGCCTGACATTCCGCTTGTATTGAACGAATGCCGCCGTATTCTGAAAGCGGATGGCCGCATCGGGGTCGTGTCGCTTGCCAAACAGGAGACAACTGCCGTTCGCATCTACGAATGGTTCCACAGGCAAATGCCGAAGTTTGTGGATTGCCGTCCGATCTTTCTACAGTCCATCCTGATGGAATTCGGTTTCACTATTCAGCAGTCAACAATCAAAACAATGTGGGGATTGCCAGTCGAGATCGTGCTTGCGACAAAAACGGGATCGCTTCCCGAAGGTCGCAATGACATAAATCCTATATAATTGCCAAATGCCAAACCTTTCCCCCTCCGCTCAAAAGATTCAAGACCTGCTCCACTCGCTTGGATACAACTACACCGTGATCGAACATGCCGAGTCCACGCGCACCGCGCAGGAAGCCGCGGACCGTGCGAACTGTGAACTCGGTCAGATCGTCAAGTCGCTGATCTTCAAGGGCAAGACAAGCCACAAGCCGATCCTTGTCCTCACCAGCGGCGCCAACCGCGTGGACGAGAAACGCATCAGCGAATATGCAGGAGAAGCCATCAGCCGCGCCGACGCCGATTTCGTGCGAGCAGTGACCGGCTTCGCCATCGGAGGCGTGCCGCCTGTCGGTCACATCCAAAAGATGGAAACATACGTCGATGAGGACTTCCTGCAATATTCCACCATCTGGGCGGCGGCAGGAACTCCCAATGCCATCTTTGAATTGCAAACGGAAGACCTGCAAAAGATGACCGGCGGCAAGGTGGTGCAAGTGAAATGAACATGATCTACAACTACCTGTATTACAACGAGAAATTATCCAGTAGCGGCATGCCCACACCGGAACAGTTGAAAGCAGTGGCGGAGGCGGGAGTGCAGGTTGTCATCAACCTGGCGACATCGAAGTCGGAGGGCGCGATCCCAAATGAAGGTGAGCTCGTTAACGACCTGGGCATGGAGTACATCCACATCCCGGTCGAGTGGAATGAGCCAACTCGTCAAAACCTGGATGATTTTCTCCATGCCATGGAAAAACATAAAGACGACAGGGTGCTTGTTCACTGTCAGGCGAACTTCCGAGCCACGGGGTTTATTGCGTTGTATCGGATCATCAAATTGGGCTGGAAGAAGGATGACGCCTTACAACCCATGCGAACGATCTGGAATCCAGAGGAGTATCCGGTCTGGCAGACATTCATCGAAAATACCCTGTTGCCCGAATAAGCGGCAGGGTTTGAAATGAATACCCAACGAAATGTGACCCCATCCTGTCAGGACTTTTGGTCAGTTACATTCCAGTATTTCAACCATACAATTGTGTAACACAACACCAAAAGGAGACCTAAAGTGAAAGTCAACAAACAGATCATCTTTACCGTTCTTGCCCTGATCTTCGGCATCACGGCATGCAACATGCCAACCGGTCAAACACAAACTCTCACTCCTAATGAAGCCGCGGCGCTGACCCTGACCGCCGGGGCACAGACGCTGGAAGCCATCCCACAGGCAAGCGACACGCCCGTTCCCACCTTTACAGAAATTCCACAGACCCCAACCAATACGGCGGCGCCCGTTATCCTCCCAACGACCGTTCTGCAGACCGCCACGCCCAGCGGCACATTCTTCGTCGTGGATGTCGGCGCGAACTGCCGCACCGGTCCAGGCACCGGCTACGATAAGATCGCATCCTTCGCGGCGGGCACGTACATCCCGCTGACCGGGCGCAACACGGACAGCACCTGGTGGTACGTGCTCTCCGGCTCCACCAAATGCTGGATCTCCGCCACGACGGGACACACCACCGGAAACATCAGCGGACTGACCGAGGTGGCGGCTCCTCCCACGCCGACGCCTGTTTCCGTTGCCGGACCGACCCTCAGCGACCCGGTCGCGCTCGTTGCTGAGTTGTCGTATCCGTCCAACTGCACAAGCAATAGCCTGAAGGTCGCCATCCGCGTGACGGATGCCGGAAAAGGAATTAACTCGGTCTGGTTGAGTTACCGTTATCTCGGCGATGGAGGGTACACCGGCAACTGGCGCACCGTCTCGCCCAATGACAACGCCGCCGGAGGCGTGAACGGATTCAATTACCCCATCGGCGCGGAGGCGGCGGGAGAACTTGGCACGCAGAACGGTACGGTCCAATATCAATTCTTCGCGAAAGACAATTCAGGCAACACCACCTCCTACCCCAACGGATCGGTGCTGGGCATGCCCATCAAGTATTGTCCGTAACGGATCCGAATCCGCAAAGCCTGCGCAGGGTGCGGCGCACCGTCACAGCGCAGGAAAAGGATGCAGAAAACTGACTCAGTTGTCCCGTAGGAGGAAGCGTGCTTTTCGTCCTGCGGGATTTTTTGATTGCAACAAGACATCCTTTATCGTAAAATCCGTCCAACCCGACCAAAGGAGACTGAATGGCTAATACCAAAAAGACCGCGGACCAATCCCGCCCGATGACCGAGGAGGCGGACTTCCTGCAGATCAAATCTGTTGACCATGTGCAGTTTTATGTGGGCAACGCCAAACATGCCATGTATTACTGGTGGAAGGCGTTTGGATTCAAACCTGTCGCGTATTCGGGGCTTGAAACCGGCAACCGCGACTATGCCTCGTATGTTCTCGAATCGGGGCAGGCGCGGTTCGTTGTTTCGGCGCCGTATTCACCATCAAGCCCGCTGGCGGCGCATCACATGGTGCATGGCGACGGCGTCAAGATCATC
>JBFYRY010000118.1:0-25087 GCA_041302025.1 Chloroflexota bacterium
CACTTTTTGGATGGCTCCGCCTTTGACGATCACCGCGGTTGGACTTAACACGTCGCCCAGATATTTTGCCGCTTTCGACTTGCGCATCTCTTCCAGGATTTCGGGCTTGCTGACCCTTAAAACGACCTGCGACTCGACCCGGGCTTCGGTCCCGTTAATTTCCCAGCGCTTGAGTGACTTCACCAGCGACGGCGGGACATTCCCGTTCGTATGCTTCGCCAGCAGGGAAAGCAACTGTTCGGCTTTCAGTCCCTGCTCCTTGGCTTTGGTCAGGGAGTTGGTTGTGACGTGATATTGATATGTGTCTTTCTTCTCATCATCCCATTCGCAAAACCTTGAGATTTGATAACGCACCACGCGGGGCGCCATTCGCTCGATGCTGATTTTTCCATTGGATGAAACGGAGACTTTTCCACTTTCCACTTTCTTGCTCTCGAAAGCAGAAAGACGGAAACCAGTTACCTCCGTCGCTCCCTCTGCCATCGATAGATCCACCTGCCCGAGCCAATGAAGGATGTCCGTGATGAAATACTTGATCAGCGCACCGTCCACCTGGTCCCAATAGGAGAAGCCCCGCAGGTATTGACCATCCGATTCGCGTTTGATGAACCAGGAATCATAATCGCCTGCCGGGCGTTGGAAGTCGGCGTATTTCGTTTTCACATCGCGGATGAAGGCGCCCAAACTCCACCATTTGCCTTCGGGGATGGCGTCAAGTAGGTTGAGCAGGAATTCGCGCGTCTCCAGCGGCTGGTTGGTCCATTCGCCTTCGCAGACGATGCCGGGCATGAGTTTTAGTTCGTTGAAGGTCGTGCTTTCCGACCATGCGGATTGCAGCATCTTCAACGCTTCCGGGCGGGGAGATTCGAGGAAGGTTTTCACCGCTTCGGGATTGGGTGTGTTCTTTTTGATAAGTTTGGCAGAGGTGAGCAAATTCTGTAATCGTGAGTCTGGTTGGAACTCCGACTTGCCCATGCGGATGGCGGCAAGCAATGTGGTGGCATCGTCGAGGATGAAATCACCGGCAGGGATGATCGTTCCCTGTTCCTTGGGCGAGGCGGGACGACCCAAAGCCTCCGTTGTTGCTGGTTGCTCTTCTCCAGCAGTGCGGCTTTCAACCATTAATAGCAGGTCGTCAGGGATGTAGGCAAATTCCTGTGAGCCTTTGTCGCTCTCGAAGAAGGCTCTTGCTAATAAGCCGCGATAGAAAAGAATCTCTGCCGTTGATGATGGCTTGAGATGCGGACGTTCCCGGTCGCGTTTGCCTGCACCCATCTCGCGGATGTCACCGTATTTGCGCGTGAAGACTGTCCAGGCGATGCGTCCACCCGAGTTGATGAGGTCGGTAATGGCAGACTCCGCTTGAAAGGAGAGAGAATCCATTAACTCGGCGAGCAGGTCCAGGTCCAGGAGAGAAGCGGAAAGTTCCTCCCGTGCCGGTTCCACATCGGTGGATTCCAATTCGAGTCCCCAGAACTCCGCGATGATGCGGAGTTGTCCAATATCCTGTTTGAGAAGGGAGTGGAAAAGGTCGGGCATGAGTCAAGTATAAAACCATTTTCGTATACCTATCAAATTTGTCTATTGAAATAATTTTGAAAAGTCGTATTCTATAATGGTTTGCAAGTTGCAGACCAAAGGAGAAAAACATGCCATACGTAAAAGTAAATCCAAATGAATACCTGGTTGTTGGTCGCGGGGGCAAGGCGTTCAACTATGGAACAGCGACGGGTAAGTTTCTTTGGCCAGGGACGACTTATGTGGTTATCCCAAGCACGCAACAGGAAACTTCCTTTGAAATGACGCAGGAAAGCCTTGATGGAATTCCGTTGCGTTTCAAAGGGATTGTCGTTTACCGCATTTCGATTCCCGAGATAGCGGCCAAACGTTTTGATTTCTCAGGAGGACATGGACATGAAGAAATTAAGACCATGATCTCGCATGTATGTCTAGGAGAACTCAGGGCAACTGTTTCACGCATGACAATGAAGGATTGTATTGAGCAACGCAAAACGACATTGACGGATGCTGTGCGTAGTGCTTTGGGTGAAGTGGTACAAGGCTCCAATGCTGAAACAGGGTGGGGCGTGGATATTGATGTTGTACAGGTGGCACAGGTCTTCATTGTCGATAACGAATTGCGCCGCCAACTTGAAGCTGAAGTTCGCAACCAAATCAAGTCAACCAGTGATCTTTCAGACATTCATCAACAGGAAGAGATTCAATTGGCACGTGTGATCTCGGGGCGAAGGCTGCAGCAGGAAAATCTTGAAAGTGAAAGACAACGCGTGACAATTGCAGAAGAGACCTTTCTGCTGCAGAAAGGCTTGGAGAGGAATCAAGCGGAGAGTGATACACCAGTTCAAATGCTTAAGTTGGAACATAAAATGTCGCTGATGCAAAAGGAATTGGAGTTGCGCAAACTTGAACATGAAATTCAAGAGATTGCAGTTCGTAATACCATGCTGATGGAAAGAGCAAAGCATGACCTTCGTAAAGAAATCCTGCCATTGGAGCAACTGCCAGAGATTGCCAATGCTTTGTCGCAAATTTTTCATGGGGCGAACTTATCTATCTATGGCGATTCGACAGAATCTGTTTTCTCCACCTATGCTCCTCTGGTTGAATTGTTGGTGAATTCCTTGAAGCGAATTAATGTTTCAGATATTCAGCAGAACGTATCTGATTGATCAGGGAATTGCTCTCATTGTATAAACGAAACGATGCTGGACTCCAAGAATTGGTCCAGCATCGTTTCGTTCTCACGTAGTGTAAAAAACAATCAACCCATCACAACTTTTAACGCCTTCGGCAGAATCTCAAAACTGACCTGTCGAATATCTGTGCCGGGACCTGAGAATATCTCGCCATCGGCATGAATGTAGAGCGGGCGGTCGGCGGTCAGGGAGAATTTTTTGCATCGGTCGATGGTGACTTCCTTGAAGCGTCCGTGTGTGCCTTTCATGACTTCGGGCACGATGCGGAACATCTTAAGGCGGCTGACGTTGGTGATCATGGCGTAATCAAAGAGACCATCATCGATCTTTGCGTCGGGGGCGATGAGAAAACCGCCGCCTTCGCGCGGGCTATTGCACAGGATGAGGTAGATGATACTGTCCTCTCTCTTTTCCCCGTCGATTTCCATCTGCATTTTGATCGGGTTGTGGTCGAGGATGATGGTTTGGATGACGGCAGTGAGGTACATGAGGAAGCCGCGCAGGATCGGAAGCTGATGCGAGCGGATGGTGACCATGGCGCCGAAGCCGATGCCGAGCGTGTTGTCGAAGTATTCCCTGCGCCCGTCGCCAGTGGTCATCAAGCCGAGATCGACCGTGGATGGTTCGCCGTTGATGGCACGGTTGAGGGCGTCAGTCGGGGTTGCAGGCGCCTTGATGCCGTGTCCAAAATCGTTGCCTGAGCCGACAGGGACAATTCCTAGGACGGGGCGCTTGTCTTCCTGCACTTTCATGAGTCCGTTCATCACTTCATGGACGGTTCCATCGCCGCCCATGGCAATGACCAGATCATAGCCCTGTTCCCCGGCTTGCCTTGCCAGTTCGATGGCGTGACCGGGGTAAACCGTGCCGCTCCAGTCTATGCCGCCATGTTGCTCAGTGATGGATCGCAGGTCGCGCGCCACGCGCCAGGCATTGCCCATATCTGCCATGGGGTTCAGGATGATCTTGATCTTTCGGTGCATGAGGGGTTCCTCCGTAGGAGACCCTACAGGTGTTCAAAATCTGTAGGGTCTGATTTTTAGTTTATAACCCCGAAAACACAAATCGGAGGCTCATTCGCCTCCGATTTGGTGTGTTGCCAGTGGACCGGTGATACCGCGCGCCACCTGGAATGTCCCGCGGTCGTACCGTTTGGCTTTGTAGAGCGCCGCGTCCGCCGCGCGCAGGAGGTCTGGTCCGTTTCGCGCGTTGACCGGGAAAATGGCGATGCCACCCGAAATTCCCAGTTTGAGTTTCTTGCCATCCTTGAATTTGAACTTGATGTTATTCATCCCCTCGACGATCTTTTCGGCGACGATCTGTGCCGAGGACATATCCGACTGGCTGAGGATCAGGGTCAGTTCGTCACCGCCGTAACGGGCAAGGAAATCCGTGTTGCGGACGCCGCGCGCCATCTGGTTGAACACCAGCCGCAGGACGTCGTCGCCGGTGGCGTGACCGTAGGTATCGTTCACATCCTTGAAGCCGTCCAGGTCCATCATGATGACGGCGAACGAGTAATTGTTTCTGCGTGCCGCCTGTACCTCCTCCTCCAGCCGTTCGTCGAGCGCGCGGCGGTTGGGAAGACCGGTCAATGTGTCGCTGTATGCCTGTCGGCTGATCATCTGGTGCAGGCTGGCATTCGAGATCGCCACTGCCGCTTGATCGGATAGTAGTCCCAGCAGGCGCAATTCTGAAGCGGAAAAACCGCCGGTGGTCGAGCGGGAAAGATTCATCACCCCCACCACTTTATCCCCGACTTTCAACGGGATACCGATGATGGAACCGACCCAATCCTTGGGCACCGTTGTGAACAGTGAATGGTTCTGCATGTCCTCCACGATGATGGCTTCGCCGTCTCGTGCGACAGTATAGGTCAGTCCGTTTGACCTGGGTTTCGACCAGGGTTTGTTGCGCGTGCCGTCTGAGTCGAGCGCCGCGCCAAAAGACAGGCGATTATTCTTATATAGAAAGATGTTTATATCGTGCGCATTCTCGATCAACCGCATGGCTTCCGATATCACGGCGTCCAGCACATCGGGCAGGTCGAGGGTGGAGGTGAGGTTGATGCTCAATTTTTTCAGGGCATCCAGTTCGTCGGTCTGTTGCTTGAGCATGGCAAGTAATGCCCGGTGATCGATCAGACTCTGGGCGATACGCCGGGTATCTTCCGGTCCGCCGCTGGAATATCTTTCGAGCGAAGTGGTAAGGATGTGCAGTAACTTAAGCAGATACTCGTGTTCTGTCGGTGTTCCGCCCTTTTCCTCCAGGACGCGACGCGCCTCTGCCAGTATGTTCAATCGTATATCGGTCATTCTTGTCGGTAAAATTTGCATGGACTTTTTATCGTCGTGATATCTTGTTGTCGGTTGTCATTATAATCATTCGCATGTGGATGATAAATTGCATGGACGTTACAGCATCACAAACGGATATGCTACAATGGATGCATCCCATATATGGAGATAAACGTGTCAGACTCCCCCATACCTGCTCCCGTTACACCGCTCAATCCACGCCGACGCGCGATCCTGGTTGGCGCCTCAGGCGGAATCGGTTCAGCCCTCTCCCGTCAACTTGCCCTCGATGGATACATCGTTGCCCTGGTGGATCGCAACAAGACCGCGCTTCAATCCCTGTGTGATCAGATCGATCAAACTGCCGGCGAAACGCGCGCCGTCATCTACGAACACAATGTGACCGATTACGACTCCGTACCCGGACTGCTTTCCCGCATCATTGCCGATATTGGCGGACTGGATCTGTTCGTCTATCTCGCGGGTATCATCTATTTCCCGAATATCGATGAATTCAATTTCAATGAAGACCGCAAGGTCATGGAGGTCAACCTGCTCGGCGCGATGGCATGGATGAGCCGGGTTGCGCCTCTGTTCCAGAACGCCGGTAGCGGACAGATCGTCGGCATTTCCTCTGTGGCGGGCGACAGGGGACGCGTTGCCAACCCTGCGAACAGCACCTCCAAAGCGGGGCTCACCACCTACCTGGAGTCGTTACGCAACCGCCTCACGCGTCACGGTGTGCACGTCATGACCGTCAAGCCTGGTTTCGTCAAAACGGATATGCTCCGCGGCGTAAAGAAGGTCATGTTTGCCGTGGAACCGGAACACGCCGCAGGCTTGATCCTGAAGGGAATCCGCAAACGCAGGCAGACGGTCTACGTTTCGGGTATCTGGCGCTGGATCATGCTTGTCATTCAACACATCCCCTCATTTATTTTCAGAAAGTTATCATTCTAAAATTTTGGAGAGTGGAGACTACTGTCCATTCTCCAATCTCTACTCTCTTTTTGCCATGTCACTTCCTCTCAACTCGTTCACAATTCTCGAAAATTTTGGGCATTCACTCAAAGCCCCGTCCTATCGTGTTTCTGTCAAACAATCGGAAGATATTTACGAAGCCTTTCAACTCGCAAAAAAGCACGGCTTGACTGTCACCGCGCGCGGCACCGGGCTCAGTTATAACGACGCGTCCCTCAACGGCGGCGGGATCGTGCTGGATATGACCGGCATGGACCAGGTCCTGGAATGGGATCCAGCCTCCGGCTTGGTGCGATGCGAGTCCGGTGTCACGCTCGAACAGTTGTGGAAGAAAGTCGAACCGGACGGCTGGTGGCCTCCCGTCGTCTCAGGCACGATGAAGACCACGCTGGGCGGTTGTCTCTCGGCGAACATCCACGGCAAGAACAATTTTCAAGCGGGTCCCATCGGCGAGCATGTGGTGGAGTTCACTGCGATGCTCCCGACCGGTGCGTTGATCACATGCACGCCCAAAAAGAATGCAGACCTGTTCCATGCCATGATCGGCGGACTTGGGATGCTGGGAGTCTTCACGTCCGTCACGCTGAAGATGAAGCGCATCCATTCGGGATTGATCGAAGTGGATGCATGGCACGTAAAAAATCTCAAGCACCAGTTAGACAGCCTGCTCGAACACGCGCCCGATCATGATTACATCGTGGGCTGGCTGGATACAACTGCGCACGGCAAAAATCTCGGTCGCGGGCAGATCCATGCCTCCCGCAATTTGAAAGAGGGCAAAGACCCGGACGCGCAAAAGAATATGCAGTTATCCTATCAGCACCTGCCGGACCGTCTGTTCGGTGTGATGCCAAAATCGCTGTTGCATTATTTCATGAATCCGTTCCTGAACAATTTCGGTGTGACGTTGATCAACACGGCAAAATATGCCTCTGCACTGCGCGACGATACGTTCCGTGAATCACATGCCAAGTTCCACTTCCTGTTGGATTATGTCCCCGATTGGGAACGGTCATTCGGGCGCGGCGGATTGATCCAGTATCAGTCATTTCTGCCGAAGGAGACTGCCGAAGCCGCGTGGCGGGAGATGATCGAACTCTCGCATCGGCGCGGGACCCCGTCCTATCTCGGCGTGACCAAGCGTCACCGTCCCGATAAGTTCCTGCTCACCCACGCCGTGGACGGTTTCTCGCTTGCGATGGACTTCAAAGTGACTGACAAGAATCGCGTGAAGCTGGGCGCGTTGTTGCGGGAATTTGACCGTATCGTCCTCGATGCAGGCGGACGATTCTACTTTGCCAAGAACAGCGAAACCACTGCCGAAAGCACACGCCGGTTCCTGGGTGATGAGGCGGTCGCCAAATTCAAAAAACTCAAGAAACGCTGTGACCCGAATGGGTTATTGGAATCGGATCTGTTTCGGAGGATATTCAAGTAATTCAAAAGAGGAGAGAATATGCGAGCCAAAAGTATTGCATTAGCATTTGTTATTGCTCTACTTGTTCTTGGTTGCAATGCGTCAGCGACAGTTACTCCTACTCCCATGCCGACTGAAAGCCCGGTGCCAACTGTCCAACCCAGCAATACTCCCGAACCAACCGCAACACAATTAATCCCGACGCCGACTCTTACGCCTGAGCCTTCCTTGCGTACAGGTGGTCCTTATTTTGCATATTTCAGGCAGGTGGACTGGACCTATCAATTGGTGATAATGGATGCAGATGGTGTAGGTAGAAAAATCATCTCCCTGCCGCCAGAAATAGCAGATGTGTTACCCGTCAAGCGTTTTGATCCTGATATGAAGTTCGTTTCCCCAGATGGAAAATGGCTGGCTTTTTATACCGGTTCTGCTGGGGACTATGGGAAAATGCCGGCTTCTGGAACATCTAATTTAGCCATAAACCTGCTGGATTTGACAACAGGTGAAAAGCAGGTCGTTACTCCATTATTGTCTAAGAACTATCCTGACAATTTTGCTGAAGCTGCCAGAAAATTGAACGATCCATATAAAACCGCAGAGTCGTTGTACGATGCGTTTAATAATGGTATCGCTCAGGCGATCGCCTGGTCGCCGGATGGGATGCATCTTGCATTTGCCGGTCAAATGGATGGGTTATCTTCTGACCTGTATGTATACGATGTGGAAACAAAGGCGATTCGACGTCTATCAAGTGGCGATGATGAACTTCAATGGATCAATTGGTCGCCGGATGGAAAATGGATCGTCCATAGCAGTGTGTATTCTGTAGGCGAAGGCATGACTTTCAACGTTTATGCTGCCGCAGTGGCTGGAACGTCGGTCCGTTCTGTTTCTACAAATTCACTGTACACCGGTGTTGATAAATGGTTGGATTCCCATAGGTATTTCGAGAATGATAGTCAGAACGGCCCGGGAGATTACGGTTTGCGACTCGTCGATATTAATACCGGAAAAGTCACCAGGATTTGGGATGGTTCTTTCATTGGTTATACAATTGACCCCACCGGTAAATGGCTGGCTGTTGCAACCCTGGAGAGTGGATTGCAGCTTATCAATTTACAGACGCTTGAGCAAATTGCCGCTCCTGATACCCTTCCAGACCCTCCAGATACATTTATACGCACGGAAAGCGGGGAGATTATTTCCCTGGATATGTCGCCTTTTGCAACGGGAGACAAGAAGATTTCGCACTCCCCGGATTCGGAATATTGGGCTGTCGCCATGGACCAGAAAGTGAAATTGTTTTCAGCGGATATCACTCTGATCAAAGAAATTCACCTTCCGGATTACAGTGGAGCATTGCGCAGTATGGTGTGGATGCCGGATTCGTCAGGTTTGTATTTGCTGTATGAAGCGGATCTGTATTCCATAACGCTTCCAGAGGGAAACGTCAGATTGGTTGAATCTGACCTGGTCGACTGTGATCCTTATCACCGAATTTTTATGTGGACCACTGGTAATTAAAATGTTGCTTGAAGTTCTTGACCTTGGTTTGATCGAATACGAGACGGCCTGGAAACTACAGGACGAATACGCGCGCGAGATCGCGCAGGGTACGCGACCGCCGACCCTTTTACTGCTCGAACACCCTCACGTCTACACCTTTGGGCGGCGTGGGAAGCAGGAGAATTTGCTCTGGGACGAGTCCAAGCTCAAGGAAAAAAGAATTGCCACCTACTGGGTGGATCGCGGTGGTGATGTCACCTATCATGGACCGGAGCAGTTGGTTGGGTATCCATTGATTCCACTTAGTCCGTTAAGACCTGATAGGTCTTCGGACGAGTCTTCCACCTCCGTTTCCGCGTCCACGCAGGCAGCAGGTCCGACTCTCGACACGATGAGACCTGTCAGGTCTGTGCCAGATTCTGACTACGTCGGCTACATCCGTAAACTGGAGAAAGTGATCATCGTTGCGTTGGCGAACCTCGGTCTTGCGGCGGGACAGCGTCCCGGTCTCACCGGCGTGTGGGTGCAGGCGGATGTGTACTCACGGTGTACAAGATGCAAGCCCGAAGACCGCAGGAAGCCTGCCAAGATCGCGGCGATCGGCGTCAAAGTGGATGCGCGCGGCGTGTCCCGTCACGGCTTTGCGTTGAACGTGAATCCCGATATGGAATATTGGGATGGCATCATCGCCTGCGGATTGCAGGATGAGCCTGTCGTCTCGCTGGCGGACTTGTTCGAGACTCCGCCTTCGATGGAACGGGTCAAGCAGGAAGTGATTTCAGCGTTTCGAGAAGTCTTTGGATAAAACAGGACTCGCTTCACTCTACACCGGAGCCTGTTTCCGTTTAATGGAACGTCCCGAAGGTTTGATCGACCGATCGTGTTGATCGAGATAAACCTTCGGGACGGTGCGCCGTCTATGCCGCGGATTCAGCCGTCGCCTTGGCGGGAACCGCATTCTCCCGTCCCCAGAAAACAGCCACAACTACGATGTACACAAAGTACGCGATCATCTCGGTCAGGGACGGATTCCCGTTGTAACCGAACAACGTCTTGAGCAGTTGACCCGCCAGCGAGTTCTCGTCGAGGATCATGTTCACATCCCAGATGTGTTCGATGATGGAGGGGATCCAGCCGACTTCGTTGAACTCATGCACACCGTGTGCCACCAATCCTGCCGCGAACAGGATGAGCAGGATGCCCGTCACTTGGAAGAACTTGCGCAGGTCGAGGCGGACCGTGGTGGCGAAGATGGTGTAGCCGAGCAGGACCGCTGTGCCGAGACCGAGGATCGTCCCTGCCAGCACCTGGATGAGGGTATTGCCAGTCTCAGTCGAATTCCCGGCAAAGAACGCCGCGGTGATGAAGATCGCCAGTTCCACGCCTTCACGCACTACTGCCACGAACGCCAGCCAGAAGACCGCGCGTTTGCCCGCCGCGTAGCGGGTGACGGCTTTTTTCACGCCATCTTCCAATTCACTTTTGATGAAGTAGGCTTGTTTGCCCATCCAGAAGATCATCCAGGTCAGAATGCCTGCCGCGGCGAGCATGGTGATGCCTTCGAAGATCTGTTCGGCTCTCTCTTCCAGTGACATGCCGAAACTGGTGAGGATGATGGCGGTCAGGATGCTGACGACCACTGCGCTCAAAGTGCCCAGCCACACGGCGGGAGCCAGGTCCTTGCGATGGATCTTGTTGACGGCGCCAAGCACGATGCCGATGATGAGCGCCGCTTCGAGTCCTTCGCGCAGGGAAAGTAGATAGGTGGGTAACATGTTTTCTTATTTCTCCTAAAGTAGAGTTGATTGGAGTTTTCAACCAGGTTGAAAAAAAAACAGCCTCCATGAGGAGACCTACAAACGCAAGCTGGACGCCAAGGGTTGTTTTCAGTTGGGCAATCAGACCTACTATGTGCAGCAAAACCGACGCGGGCAAGTGGTTGTGGTCTGGGTGGATGGTCAGCAGAAAACCTTGCATGTATTTGCGGATCGGGTTCTGGTCAAGAGTCTGACGATCAAGGGATTACAAAATCGTCTCATGAATTTCCAGGAGTATCTGGAGTTGATGTGTAAGGAGGCCATTTCACTTTGGAGACGCATTCAGTGACGTACCCCCATATACAGGTAGGTTACAATGTTGGTAAATTCCCCTGGGTCACGATGGTAGTAAACAGTACAACACGTTTGTGGATTGGACAGGTCAGGAATGATTGTATCCGGTTGAAGGAATCGGTTGACATAATATCCATTATAATACCCATCCGGAGGCTTCATACTTTATGGAAATTACCTGGTACGGACATTCCTGTTTTCGTCTCACTGAGCGCAATATGGCTACGGTGGTGACGGATCCATTCGACAATAAGGCGATCGGTTACGAACCGCTTAAGCTCAAGGCGGATATTGTTACAGTCAGCCATGACGCGCCTGGTCACAATAACATGGACGCGGTCAAGGGCACATCACACGTGATCAACGGCGCGGGCGAGTTTGAGATCGGCGGTGTTTTCATCACCGGGGTCCAGACCGACGGCGGTTCGGGCAAAAAGAAATCAAAAGAGCAAAACACACGCAATACCGTTTACGTTTTCGACTATGATGGGATCACCGTTGCGCACCTTGGCGACCTGAAAGACACCCCATCCCAGTCCGAGATCGAATCGCTGGGCACGATCAATGTGGCTCTCGTACCGGTTGGCGGCGGCGGTGGCTTGAATGCCGCGAAAGCCGCGGAAGTCATCAGCCTGATCGAGCCCAACCTGGTCATTCCCATGCACTACTCAACCCCCGCGGCGAAACTCTCCCTCGACTCGCTGAACAAATTCATCAAAGAGATGGGGCTTTCGAAACCCGAAACCCAGCCGTCCCTGAGGGTGACGCGCAGTGGTCTTCCCAGTGAGACACATGTCGTTGTTTTGGAGTATCAGTCGGGCTGATTCTTATGGCTGTTAAAATATTGATGACATGGGACATCGCGATCGACCGCGATCAGGAATATTTCGAGTTCGTCATCGGTGAATTCATCCCCGGTGTACAGCGTCTTGGACTGCAACCCACCGAAGCGTGGGCGACCATCTATGGCTCCTATCCGCAGATACAGGTGGGACTGCTTGCGGCAGATGCCGCCCAGGCGCGCCACATCCTTGCATCCAATGACTGGAGCCTGTTGCAGGACCGGCTCTTTACATACATCAAGAATTTTTCATACAAGGTTGTTCCTGAAAGGGGCGGCTTTCAATTCTAGATAATGGCACGGAGCAATGAAACTCCGTGTTTTTATTTATGCAGATAAAAACATCCCGCTCGTGGTATTTCTTTTTTTGCGCAACAGAAGGATTGGTTGCGCTCCTATCACTTTTCATGATCCCATCCGAAGGCGGGACAATATCGCTTGCGCGCCTCGGTTTGATCGGGATCATTCTGCTCGTTGCGGGCTCGTGGATTTACCTTGGAGTGCGCCCTCCTCGCAGGCTGGACGACTGGGCAACGCCAATCGTCGTCCTCTCCCTTGCGCTTCTTTCTTTGACCTTGAGCCTGCTCCTGTTCTTTTTGCGTTATCTCGACCCTGAGGTGCTTCTGTCGATCTACGAACGGTTAAGCCCCCTGCTATGGTACCTGCTTATCCTTTCGATTCAATCCATTTTTTATCTGCTCTATATCAGGAACGGGCTTCGTTTTGATTTCATCAAACAGCAGAAACCTGTTTATGTGGCGATGTTTGTTGCATTCGGTTTCCTGCTGTTTGTCTTTCTCCTTATCTTGTTGACCCGCCAGGGACTTACTCCCGACCCAGCCTACTGGGGCGAACCGGGCGTGGCAATCCTCGGATGGCAGTTCGTGCTTGCCCTCCTCGGCGGGATTCTTGTCCTCGTTCTTTCCCTTCGGTGGAAGAACAACATGTTCGATGTGTTCATCCCCGTATCGATCTACATCGTTGCGGTTGCCGTCTGGCTGAGCGTACCGTTGGATGTCCTTGCCAACGGGTTCTACGTCACCATGGACCCGCCGACCTTTCAGCCCTTCCCTTATTCCGATGCCGGTTATTACGACCGGACAGCGCAAAGCCTGCTCATCGGGCATCGATATTTCGGGGAGATCCCCACTCGTCCGCTCTTCATGGTATTCCTTGCCTTTCTCCACAAGGTGTTTAGCGAGAATTACCCGGGCATTATCTTCGGGCAAACCCTGGTTCTGGCAGGGATACCCGTCACGCTCTATTTCCTTGGCAAAAAGATTCACAGCCGTACGGCGGGTGCGACTGTTGCCCTGCTCTTCATCTTTCGCGAACTCACCAGTTTGTTCATTACATCCAATACGCGGGTGACGAACACAAAATCCCTGCTGGTTGACCTTCCCACCCTTTTCCTGCTCCTGTTATCCTGCCATTTCACGATGCGCTGGCTCGAACGCCGGGACTCGAAAGGCGCATTTATCGCGGGCGGTATGTTCGGCTTGCTGTTGCTTCTGCGCACGCAGTCCATGCTGATCCTTCCATTCATCCTGCTGGCGGCACTGCTGGTATTCGGCTGGCGGAACAGACTCTTCTATCAATTTTCCGGTTTGCTCATCATTGGCATGATCGCCGCGATAACGCCCTGGCTGACGCGGAATTATGTCAACACCGGGCAGTTCGCGTTTGATGCGGATTCCCAATATAAATTGATCGCCAGCCAGTATGCCTATTCCGGAAATTTGGATATTGCCAACTACGATTTCCAGGGCAAGGGACTGGGACAGGTACTGATCGAGTTTGCCATCAAAGATCCTGAATTTGTCTTCGGCTTCATTGCGAACCACTTCCTCGCGATCGAGATCCACGGACTGCTTGCCCTGCCGCTCATCCAGACGTATAACGGCATCCGCGAACCCGTCAACCTGTATTGGATGACATGGGATGGAAACCTGGAATGGTACAACCTGCTCTTGATGTTCCTGTATCTTGTTGTCATTGCGCTTGGGCTGGGCGCGGCATGGAAACGCCTGCGCTGGATCGGCTTATTACCGCTCGCCTACAATGTTGGATACGCCCTCGCGACAGCCATCGGACGTTACTCCGGCTGGCGCTATGACTTCCCTGCGGATTGGGTCCCCTATTTTTACTTCGGCATCGGGTTTGCGGAAGCGATCGGTTTGATTTCGTCGCTGTTCGGAGCAAAAGCCGAACCCCTGCAGGGAATAAACGGTTACAGGCAGGGCAGAATCCCCATCCCTGTTTACCTGATCATATTTGCCTTCATCGGCGCCGTTCCGTGGATGGCTGAAAAGATCGCCGCGCCGCGCTATGCCGATCAATCGCCTGCGTTCCTTTACGGGAAGATCGCCTCGATTTCAACCGCCCCATCCCGGGCAGGTGTGGAAGCATTTGTTTCCCAGCCCGGCACGTTCTTCCAGATGGGACGTGTGGTTTATCCGCGGTATTTTTCGCGCGACCGCGGGTTGTTCTCCTCCAATCCATGGCCTGCGTTCAGACCACGTGATTATCCCCGGCTCGGGTTCCTTCTGCTCAACCAGAAAAGTATCAATGCCATCTTCCCATCCCGCGAGATCCCGCAACCTTTCCCGCATGCGGCAGACGCCATTGTGATTGGCTGTCAGCGCGATGGGTACGTTGAAGTCAGGATGATTGCCTTCCCTGAACTGGACGCCGTTCTTTTGAGCGCGCCTCTTTCCGAACCTTGTTCCCCTTGATATGCGGCGCCTCACAACCCGACTGTTAGCCTGGTACCGTACCTATGGGCGGACTCTCCCCTGGCGCGGACTCAAAGACTCCTACGCCGTGTGGGTCTCCGAGATCATGCTCCAGCAGACGCGTGTCGAAACGGTCATTCCCTACTTTGAAAAATGGATGCAATTATTCCCGACGGTGCATGCCCTGGCAGGCGCCTCAGAGCGGAGTGTACTCAACGCCTGGGAGGGACTTGGCTATTACAGCCGGGCACGCAACTTCCACAAAGCCGCAAAAATTGTTGTTGAGAAATATAACGGGCAACTGCCGCGTGATCTGGATGAACTGGCGAAACTCCCCGGCATCGGACGCTACACCGTCGGCGCGCTGGCTTCGATCGTGTTCGGCATGGACGAGCCCGCACTCGACGGTAACCTGAAACGAGTCTACGCGCGCTTGTTCGAGGTGAGTGAACCGGTCGATTCTCCTGTGGGCGAAAAAATTTTATGGCAGATCGCAAGGAACAATCTGCCGAAAGGACAGGCGGCTGATTTTAATCAGGCGTTGATGGATTTGGGTGCAACGATCTGCCTGCCGAAAAATCCGCGTTGTCTGATTTGCCCGGTAATGAGTTTATGCAAGGCACGCCAAAATGCGACAGTGGAAATCCGTCCGGTGAAGAAGCCGAGAAACGAGATCCCTTCTTATGTCCATGCGGCGGCGGTGGTTGTGGAGCGGGGAAGGGTTTTGCTGGCGCAACGTCCGTCCAAGGGATTGCTGGGCGGGATGTGGGAATTCCCGAACGCGCGCGTCACCGGCGACCCGGCTAAGGTGTTGGTGAAAGCCCTGAAAACGGAATACAGCCTCCGGCTTCGTGTGAAGCGGAAGGTCGATCCGGTGGGAGTCTTTCATCATGCCTATTCCCATTTCAAGGTTATTGTCCATGCGTTTGAATGTGAACTGACAGCCGAGCCTCAAGCGGAAAATTTAAAGTGGGTGTCGCTGAAAGCCCTTGGCGATTATCCGATGGGCAGGGTGGACCGGCAGGTCGCGCAGGCGATCAAGCAATTAACTCGCACTTGAGTACAGGTGGAAACTGACGTAGAATTACCAAAATTTTGAAGGTGAACTCTTGCAGGATATCAGGATAAGGAGATTGTTATGGGAAACAAAGAAGGTGATTCCGGAAAAAACACGCAGTTGATCGTCGCTGTCATCGGTTTGATTGGGGTTTTGCTGACAGTTTTTGTCCCGATCATTCGGGACAATATCAAGGAAAAAAATCTGGCTACCCAGACTCCGATAATAATTGTTGCAACACCCACTACCGCGAACACCCCCGTTCCGACCGATACAGTGCCGCCCGGCATGCCCACTTCAACCCCTGCGCCTACATCCACTCCCGTTCCATTGCCGATCCCGACCGATACCTCCGAGCCGGCGCTCGCCGCGGGCAAGGACTGGTTGCAGAATTGCATCAGCGTTGTATGGATGGCATATCCTGACGCCGCGACGGCAGGCAACGACAGCAGATGCTATCTGGAGCCGGTTGCGGATGTGTTTGCGATGCGTGACCAGCGTTTTACCGTGTTTTATGAGAACAAGGTTTCCTCTGCCGAGGTGGTCGGTATGTTCGCTGAGGTGCCATCCGATTCTGTGGTGGAACTTATCGTGCACCTCGATGAGATATCTGTCGGCGAGTTGTGGGTGGGAATGTTGGGAGATGCCAATTTCGATGCGAAGGGACTGGTTGTTGCCGCGCCGGAGGGAAACGCCAAGAACAGCGCTTTTTCAGTCCGCACCATGCCGGGTGTAAAGGAGCTGACACTCACCAACAAGTTCAAGAAGGATACCGGCGATTATTTGATCTCATTTGACGTGTCACCCAACTCGGTGGTGTTGACTCTGGAAAAATATACAACGTTCAACCCGGTCGCTGTACCATCCGATAAAAAATATCTCTTCATTGGTTACCGGGCTTTGGCGCCCAGTACAAATCACATCGAAGGCAGTTTCTTCGATCTGAAGATCACACCCCGCTAAAGATCGCGTGGCATGAAAAACAAAAGGGGCTGTCCAAAAAGTGATGTCAGACAATTGAAAGTGGGAAGATAGCAAAGAAAAACACCCCGTTTCACCCACAAAGTGGGACGGGGTGTTTGTATTAGCCCCTTTTGTTTTTGTTCTACGCCTTGCTCAAGGTGACCAGCACCATCGGACGGCGCTTGGTCTCTTCATAGAGGTAGGAGCGCACAGCATTGGCGATGTCCTTTTCGGTATCCCAGCCGCCGCCGTTGACCACATCCATGATGTGCTTGCGGACCTCCGGCATGAGCGCCTCGGCATCCTCCTGGGAGACAAATCCGCGCGTGATGATCTCCGGGTCGTGCAGAAGTCGGCCGTTGAGTTTGTCCACGCTGATGTCGATCAGGAAGAGTCCGTTGCGGGCAAGTTTCTCGCGCTCGCGCATGATGCTGAAATCTATTTCGCCGATGGATTCTCCGTCCACGAAGACATATCCGCCAGGGATGCGTTCGCCGAGTTTGATGTTCCCGCCTGAGAGTTCCACGATCTGTCCATTTTCGACGACAATCACATTTTTCTCTTCGATCCCAACCTCCATGGCCAGTTTTGCGTGGCGCCTTAACTGTCTAAGTTCACCGTGGATGGGGATGAAATGTTTGGGTCGCACCAGGTTGAAAAGAAGTTTCTGCTCTTCCTGGGATGCATGCCCCGAAACATGGATTGGGGCGATTGAATCATAGATCACGTTCGCGCCGCGCCTGAGCAGGCGGTTGATCGTTTTGCTGATCGTTTCCTCGTTGCCCGGAATGGGATGTGATGAAAGAACGACCGTATCGCCCTGCTTAATGTCGAATTGGCGGTTTGTGCCGGCTGACAACCGTCCCACAATGGAGGATGGCTCGCCCTGCGAACCGGTGCACATGATTGTCACCTTATGGTCCTGCATCTGGAGCGCCTGATCGACAGGCACGATCAGTTCGTCGGGGATATCCAGGTATCCCATCTTGCGCGCGATCTTCACGTTATCCACCATGCTCGGACCCGCCAGCGCCATCTTGCGTCCATGTTTCGCAGTCGCATCCGCCACCTGCTGAACGCGCGAGATCAACGAGGCAAAGGTTGCAACAATGACGCGTCCCTTGGCTTCGGAGAAAACCTTGTCGAAGGCGGGACCGATCACAGTCTCGGATGGAGTCCAACCGGCGCGTTCCGCATTGGTCGAGTCAGACAGCAACAGGTCCACGCCGCGACGCGAGAATTCCGCCAGTTTGGCGAAATCGGTGGGCCAGCCGTCCACGGGTGTGTGGTCGAATTTGAAGTCGCTCATGTGGACGACAAGACCGGCGGGCGTGGTAATCCCCAGACCGACCGCATCGGGGATCGAATGACAGACATGGAAGAACTCGACCTTGAACGGACCGATCTCCACCGAACTGCCTGCCTCCACCTTGTTCAGCGAGGCTTTCGCCGCGGCATTGTTGCGTACCAGTTTCCCCTCGATCAAACCCAGGGTCAGGGGAGTGGCGTAGATGGGCGCAGGCACATCATTCAGCAAATGGTGGATCGCCCCGATGTGGTCTTCGTGTCCGTGCGTGATGACGATCCCCACCACCTTGTCCGCTTTGCCGCGCAAATACTCGAAATCCGGGATGATGTAATCGATTCCCAGCATATCGTTATGCGGGAACATGATGCCGGCATCCACCACCAGGATCTGGTTCTGGAATTCATAGGCAGTCATGTTCTTGCCAACTTCCCCAAGCCCGCCCAGGGGAATGATCTTCAATTTTCCTTGCTTACTCATATAAATGTTTAATCCTCACTTGTTTAAATATTTTTATCCGCCATCGGCGGTAAAGGTCTAAATAAAAAGACCCTCACTGACTTGCTCGCGAGGGACGATCCGTACCACACATGCGATTGTTCTTGTTCTCAAACAAACGGCGCTTCAGCGCCGTGAAAGTCAAATCCAACGGCTGGGAGTATAGCAGGGCGGGGGCGATTTGTCAAAGCGAGGGACGTTAACAAGTCGTTAGCGTTCTTCTGGATGAAAAACGCCGCTTCTTTCCCAGCCGGAGACTGATCCCGTTTTCCTATTTTTGTCTCCTCTGACGCTTCTGTTTCTCCATCGTCAAACTGAACTCGATCTGCTTCTTCTCGATCTCCCTGCCGATCTCCTTCTTTTTTTTCTCGTCCAATATCGTGGCATGGACTTGCTTCAACTCGGCGATCTCCTTGAGCAGGTCCACCTCGCGCGAGTTCATCCCGGCATTCTTCAAGATCGAATATGCCATGCGGACATCCTCCGGTGTGTCGAAATACGCCGTCAGATCGATGGGCTTGCCCTTGCCGGGAAGGTTATCGAACTCCCCGCGCTCTATCGCCTCTTTGATCATGGATTCGACGAGTTTCTCGAAATTCACAATTCTCCTACTCTGGCATATACAATCCGCCGGTCTGTTCGAGCCAGTCTGCCACTCGTTCCACGGCGGCGGCAATATTGTTATCTGAAACATCCAGAGTGAGACTTGGCAACATGGACCTGGCGACCAGTTCCCGCATCAACTCCTGCTCTCGGATGAAGAGAGCCAGGTCATTATATTGCGAGGGATTGCCTGAAACCTTCAACCGTTCCGCACGCGCCGTTTCAAAACTCTCCGGGGACCGGGTGCAAAAAACGATTCGGAAATTCAACGGCAATAATCGCTCCTCCAGCCAGCGGAAATCGTAATCTTTGGCATGGGTTTGCTTTTGGCAGGCTTGTGTCGAAATGTGGAAACGGTCAACGATCCAGGAATAATACTTCTGTAACTCGAACATCCTTGCCCAGGTTGCGTACGTTTCCATCGCCAGTGACTCTTCGTGCGGCTCGAAGTTGATCGGTCCGCGCCCCCAGGGATAGTTCGTGAACGCGCACCACTCTGCCGAAATGAGCGGCGAATGGTAGCGGTACTTTCTCGGTCCCACCACGCGTGGATGTTCGTTCAGTTCGAACGCGATCTCGGTCTTGAACGTCAGCCGCGTCCCCTCGAGAATGACTTTGGGGCAGAGTTTGTTTCCCATGATTTCGCAGTATAACAAAACTGACCATCGATGTCACCTCCTGTAGACTCCCTGCATGGATATCGACCTTGATCTTTACTGTCACGAAGTTCGTATTTCAACAAATCCATTGGTCCACAAGACTGCTTCACTTGCGGGCTTTCAGCGGTGGACATTCTGCCGGTTCATCCACGGTTTTGGCGGATAATACGTTTTCTCTACGCTTCCCTTAAAATACGCGATATTTTAAGATAAATCCCCCGTGTGTCCTCTTGAGGCGGGTAGCCCTCCGTGCTACAATGCTGGTCATGACGCCAATATGTACGGGGATGCAGAGCCTAAACGCCCACAGATGGCGGCAACAGATGTTCTAAAATTGGAGTTTATTTTTTACAATGCGATGCCCGTATTGCCAGCATCACGACTCTAAAGTGCTCGATACTTCACACGACAGCCACGGAGGCATTCGCCGCCGCCGGGAGTGTTTTAAGTGCGGACAACGCTTTAGCACATACGAACGCCCCATTCTGGCTACGCCGCTCATCGTCAAGCAGGATGGCACGCGTGAGGAATTCGACCGCGAGAAACTGGCGCGGGGCATTCGTATCTCGTGTGCGAAGCGGCCTGTGTCCGCGGCGGATATCGAACGCATGATCGGGCAGGTGGAAGCGCAGTTACAGAAGATGGGAAAATCGGAGGTTTCATCCCGTGTGGTCGGTGACCTGGTCATGGAGAGTTTGAAGGAAATAGACCAGATCGCTTACATACGTTATGCCATTGTGTACCTGGGTCTGGACGACTTGCAGTCCATTCGCAAAGAAATCAATCATTTGCTCGAAAGCTAATTAACCGACAGCCGGCACTCCTCCAAGGGGGGAGTGTATCTGGCTGTCGTATTTTTGTCCCTATTTTTCACCAAACTACTTAGAGGAGAGTGTTTTATGACAGCCAAATCAGCGACCCCGGTGAACCAGGTAAAGAATGGATTGCTCCCAACGCCTCCCATGCCGAAGGGATTGCCCCAGGCGCAGTTGACGGACAATGCCCGTCAGGTGTTGATGAAGCGTTATGTCCGCCGTGGTGACGATGGCAAGCCCGCCGAGAATGTGGAGGAGATGTTCTGGCGCGTGGCATATCATGTTGCGAAAATGGAGGAAGAGTGGGGCGCAGATGTGATGGCGCGCACTGTCGAGTATTATCATTTATTATCGAGCAAAAAATTCTTTCCGAACTCACCGACTTTTACCGGCGCTGGCACGCCGTTGGGTCAACTCGCGGCATGCTTCGTTTTACCGATCTCCGATGACATGGGACGCGACAGCGCGGGCATTTTCCAGACCCTGCGCGACGCGGCATTGATCCAGCAGACGGGCGGCGGGAATGGGTTCTCATTTTCGCGTTTGCGCCCGAAAGGTGCGATGGTGCATACCTCCGCCGGGCAGGCAACGGGACCGGTTGGATTCCTGCGTGTGTATGACCATGCCTTCGGTGAGATCGCCCAGGGTGGAACCCGCCGCGGCGCCAACATGGCTGTCCTGCGCGTGGACCACCCGGATGTAGAAGATTTCATCACCTGTAAGATCAACGAGAACCACATCACGAACTTCAATATCTCTGTTGGCATCACGGACGCGTTCATGCGTGCTGTGAAGGAAGATAAGGAATGGGAACTGCGCTTCCCCGATATGAAGGATGCCAAGCAAAAAGGATTCAGCGGCACGCTCGAACAAGCCGAAGCCGCGGGAATCAAGATCAATTCGTATGGCAAGGTTAAGGCGCGCGACATTTTCGATAAGATCGTCAAGCAGGCTCATCATAACGGCGAGCCTGGCGTGTTGTTCCTGGATGCGGCGAACCGCTCGAACCCTGTTCCGCATTTGTATCCGCTCGAGGCGACGAACCCGTGCGGAGAACAATGGTTGGGACCATACGAGAACTGCTGTCTCGGCTCGGTCAACCTCAACGAGCACTGTGGCCCCGATGGATCTGTGGATTGGGAACTGCTCCGCAAGAGCGTTGTGACTTCCACACGTTTCCTCGATGATGTGGTGGAGTCGAATGCGTATGTTCCGGCGGTGGCTCAGTTGAAGGAAGCTGCGCATCGTGCCCGCCGCATTGGACTTGGCATCATGGGCCTTGCGGACTTGATGTACCACGTGGGCGTGCGGTATGGCTCGCAGGATGGGCAGGAGTTCGGCGCGCAGGTGATGGAGTTCGTCCGCTATCACTCCATGAAAACCAGCATCGAACTCGCCGAAGAGCGCGGACCGTTCCCCGCCATCGAAGGTTCGATCTACGACATGGACAATATGACGTGGACCCCGCCTCAGACGCTGGTCAGTTTTGAGAATCGCTGGGGCAGGCCTGATGTCGGGTGGGAAGCGGTGGTGGATGGCATCCACAAACACGGCATCCGCAACGCGGCGCAGACCACCGTCGCGCCGACCGGCACAATCGCCACAGTCGCAGGTTGTGAAGGCTATGGCTGTGAACCGGTCTTCGCGCTGGCGTACATCCGCCACGTCAACGACAACGGCAAAGACCTCAAGTTAACCTACGCCAGCCCGCGCTTCGATGAAGCGTTGAAGAAACTGGGACTCGGTGAAGAGAAGCGGCAGGAGATCGTGGAGCAGGTGATGCGCGAAGGCACGTGCCAGCACATCAAGGAACTGCCGCAAGCGGTGCGCGATACGTTCGTCGTTTCGGGTGATGTGACCGCCGAGGAGCATGTGCGTATGCAGGGCGCTCTGCAGGCGTTCGTGGATAACTCGCTTTCGAAGACTGTCAATTTTTCGGAAGGCGCAACGGAAGAGGATGTTGCAAAGGCATACATGATGGCGTGGGAACTTGGATGCAAGGGCATCACCGTGTATGTGACCGGCTCGCGCGACAAAGTTGTCTTGGAGACGAAAGCCACTGCGGATAAAAAGGAGTCGCTTCAGACTCAGCCGGTAACTGCTTCGACCGCTAACGCGAAGCCTGAACTCGCGCCGACATATTTCCACGATCCCAAAAAGCCGCGTCCGCGTGCATTGAAGGGACGCACATTCGATGTGGGCACACCCGTCGGCAAGGCGTTTATTACCATCAACGAGAACGGAGGCGACCAGCCCTTTGAGGCATTCATCAATACCGCCAAGGCTGGCTCAGAGACCGCGGCAGTTTCCGAAGCGATCGGTCGTCTCATCTCATACATTTTGCGCATGACATCGCCCATCAAACCGACCGACCGACTGCGCGAAGTGGTGCGACAACTGCTCGGCATCGGCGGCGGTCGCTCACTGGGACTGGGTCCCAACCGTGTGCGCTCGTTACCCGATGGCATCGGCCAGGTGCTGGATATGTACCTTCGTGAAAAAGTCGGTGCCTTGCCCGCCATGGAAGACAAGCGAAACAGTCCAGAGGAGAAGTCTAATGGAAATGGTGGTCATACCATTGAAGATGAAGCTGCTGCAACATTACCCCCGGCATCCACCATGAAGATCGGCGACCTGTGTCCCGAATGTGGGGAGGCGGCGGTGGTGAATGAGGAAGGCTGCCGCAAGTGCTATGCGTGTGGGTTTAGTGAGTGTTAACGAGTTGAAGGTTTGAAGGTTGGAAAGTTGAGCGGACGAGATGAAACTCGTCCGCTTTTTGTTCAAGACCTTATTGGATGGTTACCTGCAAAATTGTTTTGGCGTGTCATGCAATAGATCTGTCGAAGGCGTGACCTGTCCCTCACCAGCCAGGTCGAAGGTCTCCATCCAGGAGAGCATGAAGGTGGTGAAAAATCCCTCGCCCACGTGCACCCACTTCCCATCCTTGAGTTGCAGGAAGAAGGTACCTGGGTTGTCACATCCGTTGCGTCCCATTTCGGAGCCGTCCGCGCGGGCGGAGGCGCGCACTTCTGCGATCACGTACCAGGCATAGGGCTTTTTCCCGTGGGCTTCGTTCGGTCCGGCGTAATAGATCTTCACTTCACGGTCAGACGGATAGTACTTGTCCATGAGCGCCATCATCCCCTCCTCGGCGGACGCGTATTCGCCGTGTATGCGGGCATTTGCGGTCACTTGGGTGGTGTACAGCCAGGAGAAGGCATAGTAAAAACCGATGATCCCCGCCGCGGTCAATGCCCAGCGGACATACTTGTTCATTTTGTTCATGGGTTCCTTCCTCCGCGATTATATCCCTGGTCCGCTTTGAAAAAAAGATGATGACAGTTATGATGTATCGAAGGATCAGGTTGAAAGGTTGAGCATGACACACCTGCTTTTCATTGGTTCAAGGAGTATCGTGTTTGCCCCGCGTCCCACGGTGCGACTCTCCGTCCGTGCCCGCCTCGTAACGACCCATAAATTGCTTCCGTTAAATTTGGCATGATCTCCGCTGTCGCCGCCAGCAGACCAAAACAGCCCGCGATCATCATGTCACCGAAGGGAGTGGCGAAATATGGGCGTAACGATTTACGATTTTCGACACCTGCACTTGCATGCGGTGCAAGTGTTTCAGATTGACGATTGAAAAGACTGCGCCTTGGTCCCGTAACCACCACATCAAAATCATCTTTCCCAAATTCAAACGGTTTATCACCATACACCAACGCGCCGTGACCCATGTCATTGAATACATCCTGATGCTTCAACGAGCCATCTGCCAACTTATGGATCAATCCCTCCAGCTTTAGCAGGTCGATCTCACCCGTGTGATGCTCGAAGACTCCTTCGATTCCCTTTTTGCCCAAACGAAATGCCAGTGTATGGAAGTTGCCAACGTTGCAAACGATCATTTCCCTGCGCGTAGGCACGCTGGGGTTACTAGAGTTATAAAAGTTGAGTCTGGAGTCGAATGTTGCTCCCAACACCGCCGCCGGAGCCGTATCCATCACCACCAGCGGACATTGTAAGTTATCCGCCGAGTTTGCTACGGATTGCAGGCGCGTCATGATCTTGGGAATGTCATTGGAAAGAAAGGCAAAAGAGGAAAGAGAATTCTTCTCTCTTATTCTTTCATCCAGATAATCGAACCTGAACTGACGGTCCGAAACTCCTGCTGGCGCATTGCCATGATCGAACACGGCGACAGCGATTGCCGCCAAGGTATTCAATGGAACGCCATAATCCAAAAACGTTTTGGAGATCAACTCGAAATCAAAATCCCTCAATTCCAGACGTTCGACTTTCGACGTTAGACTTTTGATCTCATCTTCCGAAACAATCTTTATCCCCAACGCCTCCACCTTATCCAACTCATCATTGAGCGTTGTCGCGGCGGAGGGCGTCATATACACGGGAATCCCTGCCCGCGCGTATTCTTCGATTGCCCAGGCGGAGGGACCGCCTCCCATTTGATGCCCCGTCAGCAGGATCGGGGTCCGAAGGTGAAGCGCCTGCTTGAGACGGCGATGAACCATCATGGTCGGCGAAGGCAGGACGAGTTTGAATCCGTTCTCGATGTCG
>JBFYRY010000367.1:0-3262 GCA_041302025.1 Chloroflexota bacterium
GTCCCTGCCTTGTGCCTGATGGCGGCGGAGTCCGCACGGCGGTTTTCAAAGTGTGTATCCGGACTTAGCTATTACAAGTCCATTTGAATCCAAAAATCCTGCTGTCAACTTTATTGAAACAAGATAGAATCAAAGTCCATTCCAATTTCGAGGTTCCTTCATGACAATCACCACACCAGACTGGGTACAGGATGCGATCTTCTACCAGATCTTCCCCGACCGCTTCGCAAAAAGCACACGCAACCCCGCAGGCAAGTTACCGTTCGAACCCTGGGACTCGCCCCCCACCCCGCATGGCTTCAAAGGCGGCGACTTGTACGGAGTCGCGGAAAAACTTGATTACCTGAAGGATTTGGGGATCACGGCTCTTTATCTTAACCCGATATTTGCCTCCGCTTCGAATCACCGTTACCACGCCTTCGACTATTACGCGGTCGATCCTTTGCTGGGCGGCAATGAAGCCTTCCGCTATTTGCTGGATGAAGCACACAAGAAAAATATCCGCATCGTGCTGGACGGAGTCTTCAACCATGCCTCACGCGGATTCTGGCAATTCCATCACGTGCTCGAATGTGGCGGCGATTCTCCCTATAACGATTGGTTCTATTTTGACACCGAACGATTGCATAGGCGCCGCCGCTGGGGAGCCTACCCCGGCACGGGAGAACTGCATGCCCTGCAAAGCGGAGAAGACAGCCTGAACGCCATCGGCTATCGCGGCTGGTGGAACCTGCCCGCCCTACCAAAATTCAACACACACACACCCGCCGTGCGCGAATTCCTGTTCGATGTTGCCGAGTACTGGATCAAATTTGGCATCGACGGTTGGCGGCTCGACGTTGCCACCGAGATCGACGACGATTCCTTTTGGCAGGAGTTTCGGAACCGCGTCCGCAAGATCAACCCCGAAGCCTACATCGTGGCGGAGATCTGGCATGAGGCGCACCGCTGGCTGAAAGGCGACCAGTTCGACGCACAGATGAACTATGAAGTGACCAAACCTGTCATCGCGTTCTTCTCGAATGGAAAACTTGATCTCAGGGTTTTACATCAGCAATCGAATTATCGCGGAATCCATCACGCCATCGACGCACACGAGTTCGCCAATCAGATCGACCACAACCTGGGACTCTATAAACAGGATGTCTCCTACTCCCAATTGAACCTGCTCGACAGCCACGACACGCCGCGCTTCATCTCGTGCGTGGGCGGCGACAAGGCATCTCTAAAACTGGCATGGCTGTTCATGTTCTGCTTCCCCGGCGCGCCGTGCATTTACTACGGCAACGAGGTCGGTGTGGACGGTGAACACGACCCTGACTGCCGCAAGTCCTTCCCGTGGGACGAAAGCAAATGGGACAAGGACCTGCTCAGTTATGCAAAGGAAGTGTCTGCGCTTCGCACAAAGAATCCCGCCCTGCGGCGCGGCGATTTCAAACGTCTGTGGTCGGCGAACGGTGTCTACGCCTTCTCGCGCACGCTTGGAGCGAATACGTTCGTCGTGGCGTTGAACGTGTCAGAATCGCCTCAGCAGATCCACGTCACGCATGAAGCGGGGAAGCATCCCACAGTGGTCTTCGGCAAGGCATCTGATATTTCCGTGGATGGGAGATTAAAGTTCACAGTCCCATCACGAAGCGGTGTGGTGTTGAAATAATAAGATAAACGACAGTTGCCCGATGGTAACTGTCGTTTATCTTGGAGGCGCATATGAGTCAGATTCCCATTTCCAATCCCTTTGATGAGGACGAAAGGGCAAACAGACGCCCCATCCTTTGGGCAATGCTGGGTCTGGCGGCCGTCTGTTGCGTGGTGACCTTTGCCGCCGCCATCTTTTACTTCCAACCCGATGTCAAATCGTTATATGCCCAATACTTCCCGTCACCAACACTGACGCCTTCGCAAACACCCACATTTACGCCGACAAACACAGCCGTCCCGACATATACATTAACGCCGACGGCATCATCAACGCCAACACCAAATATGACTGCAACTGCGCAAGTTCAAAACGCAAATTCCACTGCTGAAAGCGCATCGAATAACTGGAAGGTCATCATTTCAGAACCATTCGATTCGAATAAGAACAAATGGCTTGTTTTGGCGGACAGTGAAGACGAATACGCAACAACCACCTACGAAATAACAAATGGGAAATACCGATGGGATACGACCGCCCACAAATCCCATATCGGCTGGGTGCGGGCAGGCAAGAAACCGCTCACTGATTTTTACCTGAGCGTGGAAATCCAAGCCGTGGAAGCGCCCGATTCCGCCGACTATGGCGTTGTCTTTCGCGAAGACGAAAACTCGAATTTTTATTATTTCGGGATCAACGGACAGGGGAAGTACATCCTGTATGTATTCTTCGAAGAATGGGACACCCTCATAGACTGGACAGAGAGCGAGTTTATCGAACCGGGCGAATTGAACCGCATCACAGTGATCGGTGAAGGCTCACATTTCACCTTCTTTGTCAACGACCAGTACCTGACAGAATTTACGGACGACAAAATACCCGAAGGCGTTACTGCATTGGCGGTTGAGTTATCTGTAGAAAACGATCATGCTGTCTTTGAATTTGACAATTTCGAACTTCGCGCCCCCTGATCAGACCTGCCACACCGCCTCTACCAACTGCGGCAATATCTCTCCCGACTTTCCCTGAAGGAAGTAATTTACCTTCGGCGTGAGCGGTGTCGGCTCGGCGTTGATCTCGACCACCACCGCCCCGCGATTATGCGCGGCATGTGCCAGCGACGCGGCAGGCTGGACCAGACCGGATGTGCCGATCGAAAAGAAGACTTCGCACTTCCGCGCCGCTTCAACCGCCGCCTCGAGTTGGTCCCGCGGCAACGACTCGCCAAACCAGACGACATCAGGTCTGAGCAAGCCGCCGCACGATTCGCATT
Organism: Chloroflexota bacterium; assembly: GCA_041302025.1. Taxonomy (GTDB): domain Bacteria; phylum Chloroflexota; class Anaerolineae; order Anaerolineales; family Villigracilaceae; genus Defluviilinea. The sequence goes on from JBFYRY010000367.1 coordinate 2,913, forward strand.
TCGGAACCGACTCGGTATCATCGCCCCATGAGTCCGCGAACAAGGAACACTCCGAACAGCGTACGCGCTGGATGTTGCCGTGCAGTTCCAGCACGTTCCGACTGCCTGCCATGCGGTGCAGACCGTCCACGTTTTGGGTGATGAGGGTGAATTGGGGAATCCGTTTTTCGATCTCGACCAGCGCATCATGACCGGGGTTGGGGCGCACTGTTTTGACGGCTTCACGCCGCCACGCGTACCAATCCCAGACAAGTTTGGGGTCGCGGGCAAAGGCTTCGGGTGATGCAAGTTCCTCGGGCTTGTATTGCGCCCAGAGGCCGGTTTGGGCGTCGCGGAAGGTGCGGAGTCCG
>JBFYRY010000119.1:0-10826 GCA_041302025.1 Chloroflexota bacterium
CCAGGCCTGCATTGGGCGGGATGGCAGTTCACCTGCAGCGCGGTCAATTGCCTGGCGCTGGTTAACCAAACATACTTTTCGAAAGGCTGGGGCGCAAATATGCCGCAGATATTGGCGATGCGGCAAAGACCCGCTGACCTGGAAACCATGCTAAACGGAATTTTGCAGCCCCAATCACCAAGTCAGGCGATGGAACAAGCAGATCAATTAGCCCTGCAAGTCCGAAAAACTCTCCTGACCGCACAGGCATCACTCGCCGAACCATCGGATGCAAAAGAAGCGTTTGTTGATTTTTACTTTGATGTCCATGAGTACAAGACCAAGGTGCTTTCTGCGTGTAAGCGTGGAGACAAGCTCACAGCAAGTGCGGCGGCTTTTGCTTTACAACAATTGATCTGCCTGTTGATGAATAAAGTTGACAAAGGTTTTTTCGGCACAGATTTCAACTTACTTGGTGAATATCTCGATGGGTATCATAAGGCAGGCTTCCCGGATCTAATAGTGTTCGCCGCGCAAGGCGATCTGCCTGCACTTGCCAGGCAGGTTCAACTGCTTGATGAAAAAGCCAGGGAATGGTTTACCAGCCGCTCCGTCGAACTGAATATTCTCGAAAGCGAGGCAGCACTACTCCAGCTTCTAAATCGGAAAGATCCCGCAAGAAATTGATCAATAAGAGTATCGGGATAATGCACCTGGTCCTTCGACAAGGCTTAGGGCAGGCAGTGTGGAACTGCGTTTCGCGCGTGCGGCACGCTTCGCAGTCAGGCATTTCGCGCAGCGTGGCTTCGAGCCTGTCGAGACACACATATCCCTGCGGGATAAGGCAAGTCCGTTGGGCGCGTCACCCACATAACGGAAGCAGTGTCAAGAACGTCATAGAAGCCAGGTGCTCGGCAAGTTGCAGAGACAGGGTATAACACATGACAATCACACCGACCGAATCATTTGTCATCATCTATCATGACAATATGCGAACTGCGCGGCAGTTTTATGAAGGCATTCTGGGACTTAAAGTTCGAGAAGTCACTTACGATTGGTTTATTGGCTACTGGGTGAGCGACAAGCACGAGATGAGTCTGTGCATCAGCAGTTCACCTGATGAGCGCGCTCGGTGGGGAGCGGCTGGCAAGGGAGTAGTCATTGATTTCGTTGTGCCGAATGTTGATGAAACCTACCAGCGGTTGACAGAGTGTGGGGTTGTCTTTGACGAGCCACCAACCGACAAGCCTTGGGGTTTACGCACCGCCAGCCTGCGCGATCCGGCAGGATATACCTTGACTTTCACATCATATTTACGACGGAACAAGGCCAGTGAAAGTCACACAATATAGTGCAGCGGACGGGGCTGCGGCACGCTTCGAAGTCAGGCATTTCGCGCAGCGGGGCTTCGAGCCGCTCCGCATCCTGCTCCCGAACAAAGTCAGCGTACCGCTGGATGTTTGGTATAGTATGTCAATGATCATCGAGTTTAAAGGCAAAATTTTCCATTGGCGCGGTCCGGCTCCTTTCCTCTTTGTCGCCGTCCCGGAAGAGCCGAGTCGTGACTTGAAAGCGATTTCAGCCATGGTCACATATGGCTGGGGAGTGATCCCTGTCCATGCGCGGATTGGCAAAACAGAATGGAAGACTTCCCTGTTCCCCAAAGAGGGCCGCTATCTTGTGCCCATTAAAATGAGCGTCCAAAAATCGGAAAATCTTAAAGTGGACGATGATGTGGTCATTCAAATTGAAGTCAGTTAGAGACCGGCAGTACCATCGTTGATGGACATACAGTTTGACCGGCGAAACGCGGCACTTTACAGCCGCGTTTTGTTTTTGGGCTCTACCGTTTTTAACGGGAAAACCAAAGCCCCTGCCACGGATTTCACAGAGTTTCACTGATTCTTTTGAACAATCCGCGCAAATTTGTAATCATCAGATAAAGGGCGAACAAAACCTTTTACCACGGAGACACAGGGGCACGGAGTTTTACCCTTGTTTTTCTCAGTGTCTTCGTGGTTCAAAAAGCGTTCGCCTTATTCCTGACCAATACACAATCCGCGCAAATTCGTGAAATCCGTGACTAAGAACTTCCGGCTCGTCATTCGTCCCTCCAGAAACGGAAGAGCCGTTTTTGGTTTTTGAAGTAGAATCTAGCGCGGATTGAACAAAGCGTCCCGAAGGATGCCGGCTCGAAACAGGATTGATCCATGAAACCTTCGGGACGGTAAAAAAATACGGCAGGTTTATCATGACAAAACGAATTGGAGTACTCACCAGCGGCGGCGACGCCCAGGGCATGAACGCGGCAGTGCGTTCGGTTGTCCGCACGGCATTGGACCGCGGCGCGGAAGTGTATGCGATCTACGAAGGCTATCAGGGACTCGTCGATGACGGCGAATTCATCCGCAGGATGGATTGGGATTCGGTGGGGGGCATCCTTCAGTTGGGCGGAACAGTGATCGGGTCGGCGCGATGCGAAGCCTTCCGCACACGCGACGGACGCAGGCTGGCGGCGAAGAACCTGGTCAAAGCGGGCATCGACGGTCTCATCGTCATCGGCGGCGACGGCTCACTGACCGGCGCGAATGTCTTCCGGCAGGAATGGCCCTCGCTGATCGGAGAACTTCTCGAAGCAAAAGAGATCACGACAGAGGAAGCCGCGGCGTATCCGAACTTTTCAATCGTGGGACTGGTCGGCTCGATCGACAACGATTTCACCGGCACCGATATGACCATCGGCACCGATTCAGCCCTGCATCGCATCACCGAAGCGTTGGATGCCATCACAAGCACTGCCGCGAGTCACCAGCGCACGTTCGTCGTCAAAGTGATGGGACGCAACTGCGGATACCTCGCCTTGATGGGCGCGCTGGCTTGCGGCGCGGACTGGGTATTGATCCCTGAGTCTCCGCCGGATGTGGAGAATTGGGAGGACGTCCTCGCCGAACGCCTCAAAGCCGGACGGAAGGCTGGTCGCCGGGATAGCATGGTGATCATCGCTGAGGGCGCGCGCGACAGGAACGGCAACTACATTGGGAGCAGTGACGTCCAACGTGTGCTCGAGGAAAGGCTGGGGGAAGAGGTGCGTGTAACCGTGCTTGGGCATGTCCAGCGCGGCGGACGCCCCAGCGCCTATGACCGTATCCTTGCCACGATGATGGGACATGAAGCTGTCAGCGCTCTCCTTTCAATCGGTCCAAACGATGAGTCGATTGTGATCGGCATCCGAAACAACCGCATGACGCGCCTGCCTTTGATGGAAAGCGTGAAGAAAACGCAAGTTGTTGCCGAGGCGGTTGAAGCGAAGGATTTCGAACGTGCCATGTCCCTGCGAAGTTCCTCGTTCAAGGACGCATTTCTCACATTTAAGACGATGGTGCGCGCCCTGCCTCACCCGATCGACCCGTCGAAAAAGCGCTTCCGCATTGCGGTCATGCACGCTGGTGCACCCTCGCCGGGCATGAACACTGCCGCACGTGCCGCAATCCGACTCGGGATGGATAGGGGGCACGTCATGTTGGGAGTACACAACGGCTTCGAGGGATTGGCGGACGGCGAAGTGGAGGTAATGGACTGGATGAGTGTGAGCGGCTGGGCTTCACGCGGCGGCTCGGTGCTGGGCACGACGCGCCGTGTCCCGAAAGGACGCGACCTGTATGCCATTGCGCGCGTTATCGAAGACCATAAGATCGACGCCCTGCTGATCATTGGTGGCTGGAATGCCTACGAATCGGTGTTCAATATGTTGAGCAACCGCCCCAACTTCCCAAGTTTCAACATCCCCATGGTTTGTCTGCCCGCCTCCATCAACAACAACCTGCCCGGCTCGGAATTCAGCATCGGAGCAGATACAGCGCTGAACAACATCGTGGATGCAGTGGACAAGATCAAGCAGTCGGCGGTTGCAACGCGCCGGTGTTTTGTCGTGGAAGTGATGGGGCATTACTGCGGTTATCTTGCCCTCATGGGCGGGATCGCGACCGGCGCGGAACGTGTGTACCTGCATGAGGAGGGAGTCAAACTGCGCGACCTGCAGATGGATGTCGAAAAATTGTTGACCGGGTTCCAATCCGGCAAGCGGCTGGGATTGATGATCCGCAACGAGCAAGCCAACCCCGTATACACCACCGAGTTCATTTGCTCCCTCTTTGAAGAGGAGGGCCGGGATGTGTTCGATGTGCGCCCCGCCATACTTGGGCACCTGCAACAGGGCGGTGACCCGTCCCCGTTCGATCGCATCCAGGCGACGCGGCTCTCCGGCATGTGTCTCGATTACCTGCTCGAACAATGCGGGAAGGGCGAATACAACAGCGCCTTCATCGGTATGCAAAATGGGCAGATCCATTTCCATGATATGCGCGACTTTGACCGATTGATAGATGCCGAGCATCAGCGTCCGAAGGAACAATGGTGGCTGGAACTGAAAAACATCGCGAGCCTGCTGGCAAAGTATGAAGCCAGGGATAATCAAATCGGGTAGAGATGGGATCGGCTCCGCCCGATCGGGCGCTTCGTACTCAGCCGGAGATTGTCCCGGTTTTCCCGGGCGGTATCCAGGCTCCGACCATTATCCCGTTTGTTGGCCGGAACCGGGCGTCAGCGTGGAGGATCGAATCGAAACGGGAACAAGCCCCGGCTGGGAAAGAACCGTGAGTCTGAAATTATTCCAAGTTGAAGTTGGGGAGCATCCGGCATATAATGAGTCCAGGATTAAGCGTGCAGACCCGATGTCCGGTCTGTATAACAACTGTTGAGAAGGGATCGTCATGCAAACAGATCGCACGAAACCCGCGGAGGATTCGCGGTTTCGCATCTTGACCGAGATCAGCCAGCAGATCACGTCCATCCTGGATATCAATGAGTTGCTTATCCAGGTGGCAAGGCTCATCCAGCGCACCTTCGATTATTATCATGTGGGGATCGGTTTGATCGAGGGTGATGAGGTGGTCTATCGCGTGGGGGCGGGGACCCTTTGGGATGATCCGGGTTTTCAATTCAAGCCCAGTCGTTTGAAAGTCGGTTCGGAGGGGCTCACGGGCTGGGTCGCTCACACCGGCGACCCGGAGATGGTGTTGGATGTATCGCTCGACCCGCATTACGTGTGGATGCAGGGCAGTCTGACCAGGTCGGAACTCGTGGCGCCGATCAAAGTGAAAGGGAAAACGATCGGCGTGCTGGATGTGCAAAGCCAGTATGCGGACAATTTCGAGCCGGGCGACCAGGAACTGATGCAGGCGATCGCCAATCAGACGGGTATTGCCATCGAGAATGCGCGGCTCTTTGCCGAGACCCAGCGCCTGCTCAAAGAGACCGAACAGCGCGCCAACGAACTTGCGATCATCAACAGCGTCCAGCAGGGGCTTGCCTCAAAGCTCGATGTCCAGTCGATCTATGATCTGGTCGGGGATAAATTCCGCGAAATTTTCGATGCGCAGGTGGTGATGATCTCGGCCTATGACCCGCAGTCTGATATGGTCGAGCATCGGTATGCGGTCGAATACGATGAGAGGGTGTATTCCCTGGGGATACACCCGCCGGGAGGGTTTCGCTCCCAGATCATCCGCACGCGCAAGCCGTTCATGCTTAATACCGATGTCGCTGACGAGGCGGCGCGCCTCGGCCAGCCGACCCTGCCCGGCACGATCACGCCCAAATCGTGGCTGGGTGTGCCGATTATTATCAATGCGCAGGTGGTCGGGATTCTGAGCGTGCAAAACCTGGAGAAGGAAAATGCGTTCAGCGAATCCGACATCCACCTTTTGGAAACGTTCGCCGCTTCCATGAGTATCGCGCTCGAAAACACGCGTCTCTACGAACAGGCGCGCCACCTGGCGGTGTTGGATGAAAGACAGCGTCTCGGCAGGGAACTGCACGACTCGGTCACACAATCCCTCTACGGCATCAGCCTGTATGCGCAGGCGGCAACAGGCAACATCAGTGCGGGGCTGGTCGAACAGGCTGGGCAGTATCTTGAGGATATTCAAAACACCGCACAGGAATCCCTGGCAGATATGCGCCTGCTTATCTATGAGTTGAGACCGCCGATCCTCGACCAGGAAGGGCTGATATCCGCCCTGCAACACCGTCTGATCTCAGTGGAGGACCGCGCAAGGATCAAATCCAGTGTCCAGACCAACCTGACCGGGCGACTCCCGGCTGAGGTCGAAGAGGGTCTCTACCAGATCACGCGTGAAGCGCTCAACAACATCATCAAACACGCGTGTGCAAAGAACATCCTGATCAACATTCAGCAGGGGAGTCGGGGCATCTCGATGGAGATCTCAGACGACGGGGTGGGTTTTGATCCGCAAACTGCCTCCCGGCACGGTTGCCTCGGGCTGGTCAACATGAAGGAACGCGCCCAATCCCAGGGCTGGAATCTTGATATTGAAAGTAGTCCGGGGAATGGGACCCGCATAAAAGTGGAGATAAAACAACCATGAGCGAGAAACAAAAAGGGAAAGCCGGGACCATCCGGGTTTTAGTTGTGGATGACCATGCCATCATCCGTAAAGGGATCCGGGCTGTCCTGGAACTTGTGCCGGATATCGACCTGGTGGGCGAGGCGGAGAACGGGATACAGGCGGCCAAACTGGAACTGGAGTTGGAGCCGGATGTCATCCTGATGGACCTGATGATGCCTGAAATGGACGGGATCACCTGCATCAAAGAGATCAAGAAACGACGGGCATCAGCCCGCATCCTCGTGCTGACGAATTTTGCCGGTGAGGAAATGATCTTCCCGGCGATCAAGGCGGGGGCGGTGGGATATCACCTGAAAGATTCAAGCCCGGAGACGTTGATCGAAGCGATCCGGCAGGTGAGCCAGGGGGTGGCGTCCTTGCATCCGAGTATCGCGAAAAAAGTGCTGGATGAACTCCATAATTCGGGACAGCAGAAACTTTCCGAGGAGCCGTTGACCCAGCGCGAGATGGATGTGTTGCGGCGGATTGCGCAGGGACAGGAGAATAAGAATATCGCCGATGAGCTGGTCATCAGCGAGGCGACGGTACGCACCCATGTCAGTAATATTCTGGGGAAATTGCATCTTGCCAGCCGGACGCAAGCCGCCCTCTATGCCCTGCGGGAAGGAATTGCCAGCCTCGACGGGTAGGGAATCCCCTCCACATTTTGCGTAGTCTAGATGGGTTATTTTGGGAGAAAAGACCGTCCAAATACGGTCTTTTCGTTTAAGCAAATATCCACTGCAAACCGATGTGCTGGAAGCCGTTCCCTGCTATTCTATAGCCGGGAGGACCGGGTTTGCCGATGCAGGCCCGATTCCGAAAGCAACCGATTTTACAAGAATGGAGGCACAAATGGCTGCGGTAACCCAAACGTACAAGCCCACTGTCGCACGCATCGTCTTCACAAAGAAGCACGAAGCGTTCCTTGAGAGGCTGATGCCGCGCCGCTGTATGGTCATTTCAGTTGGAATGATCCTTGCCGGCATGGGCGTCCCAGTCCTGATGGTATTCAAGGTCCTGCCTGTCACTTTGCTCCTGGGCTTTGTGGGCTTTGCCCTGGTTGCAGTGGGCGGCGTCTTGACGCTCGTCAATTGCGGAGAACTGTAACACGGCTGACACATGAAAGGAGGAACCCATGAACGATATTTATCATTGGAACACGGAGATCATGGTGAAAGCGGAGATGGAGGATTTCAAACGGGAAATGGATATGGTCCAGCTGTTGCACGAAGCGGGACTCTCCCGTCCAAGCCTGCTCGAACGCATGGAATTAGCCATCGGTAACGCCCTGGTCAGGCTGGGTGAACACCGGCGCAAACAACGTACGCTTCCGCGTGCATACCAGATCGTCAGCGGAAAAATAGCCGCCTAAACCATCCCATTACGATTTCAGGGCTTTCATTTCGACAATGAAAGCCCTGATCTGTTTAAAACCGGGAATAAAACCGTGATGCGAGTGTTCGCCGTTGGCACTGACGATGGCAACTTTTGGTGTAGGGTGCTCAACGTTCGGTGTAGCAAAAGACCCGCTTTTTTACCACCCAAAAATCCATTCCTCTCCGATGACCAAAAAGCCTGTTTCGGGTATGCTGGATATACACAAACGATGCACACAAAACCCGCCACAAAATTTCGTTCGGAGGCATGCATGGACAAAAAACTTCGCCTAATGGTTGTCGACGATAATCCACATGCCAGAAAAGCGCTCTCGGCTCTGATATCCACCCAGGGTTGGCTGGATATCACCGGCGAGGCTTCCGATGGGGAGGATGCCATCGAGAAAGTCGGGAGCCAGGCTCCGCACATGATCCTGATGGATGCTCAAATGCCGGTCATGGACGGATTGCAGGCAACCCGGGTCATAAAGAACCGCTGGCCCTGGATCAAGGTGATCATTCTTACACTGTATGCCGATTATGAAGCGCAGGCACGGCAGGCGGGAGCTGATGCCTTTTTGGTCAAGGGTTGTTCCATGGCGGAAATGACTTCCGCCATCCGTTCATTAGCCGGACAACTTGTGTTCTCGGGGGACATCCAATCCTTTCAGAAAACCCCTCCACTTCCTGCGTAGAGTTTCCCAACAAAAAGAACGATCAAAAATACAACTGTAAGCGGATGTAAGAGCGACCTCGATTCGCTATACTAAAAGCGAACAATGGTCGCTTTTAGAGCATTTATATCCATTTTGTTGGAGATGATCCATGCCCAAAGGTGTCCCCCTCACCGAAGAAGAACTGACAAAACGCCGTCACGAGATATTCCATCAGGTGGTCAATGTTTTCGTGAAGAAGGGATTTCACGAGACCTCCATGCAGGAGATCGCACAGGCGGCAGGGCTGGGCAAGTCCACTTTATATGACTACTTCAAGACCAAGGATGAAATCCTGATCTATTTCTTTGAAGACCAGTTGAACGATACGACCGAGGAAGCGCAGAAGATCGCCCTGCAAAATCTCTCGGCAGATAAACGATTGCGGCAGGTCCTTGAAAAGTACATTGAAAGCCTGCAGGCAAACAAAAACCTGTTCCTGAAGTTGATGCAGGAAGCACAACGCTTGAAACCTGAAAGCCAAAAACTGGTGCAGGAAAAACGACACGCCTACCAGGACCTGGTCCGCGCGCTGATCGACGAAGGCGTCCGCGAAGGGATATTCCGCAAAGTGAATTCCTTGCTCGCCGCGCGCCTGCTCATCAGCGGGATGTCATCGGTCATCTATGGCTCACGCACCACAGGCACCCCTCAGGAAATGATGGAAGAGACGATGGATATTTTCCTCAAAGGCATCGAGATCTGTTGACCCTTTTCATATCATAAGGAGTAAGCAAACATGAAACACAAACTGACTTTGACCCTTCTGACCATCTTCATCGTGCTGACATCCTGCACAACGCCTCCGACTCAGCCGGTAGTTGCTCCCGTTCCAACCGACATTCCCCAGGCGGACATGCCCAACCCCGCCTCCGCCTACTGCGTCGAACAGGGATTCAAATCCGAGATCCGCACCGCCGCGGACGGAAGCCAGAGTGGGGTGTGCATCTTCCCTGACGGAAGCGAATGTGATGAGTGGGCATATTTCCGCGGAGAGTGTGGACCAGCCATTCAGCCTGTCACACCTGAATTTGTGGAAGAACCTCTTGCAATGAACGCCTCCAGCGTTCCAATCCCGTTTGCCGTCCTCGTCAACACCGGTGACCAGCGCGGCATCACCGCCTATGACCGCTCCGGTCTCGCCCTCGGCGAATGGCAGACATCCCCTCGAACTGGCCAGGTACATACCGCTGGACCGATCACGGACGGTATCATGTCCACGCCGCTGGTCTTTTGGAGTTGGGGCTTGGAGGACAACAGCAAAAGCCTGAATTTCAACCTCAGCGGGAACATCACTCCCTTGCTAAGTATTACCGACCCTCCCATTATGGTGACGGGCATGGTGGGTGTTCCCTCCAGTCCAGTGATCGCCTATTCCACCCTGCAATATGAAGAGAACGGCGCGATGATCCGCAGTAATGTGTATCTCGGAGAATATCAGTCGCTGGCATCGGCCTCGCCCATTCTGGTCATTGACAGCCGCGAGTCCGAATACATCACTCCGCTTGCCATCCGCGTTGAAAACCAGAAACCCATCGGTCTCTGGTTCACCTATCACATGATGGGCATTGGCGGAACCCCTGCTTTATTTACCAATAACTCCGGGCTGTATTACTTCGACCTCTCAGCCAATACCGTGTACACATTTCTCGAAGCAGGCAAAACGCTGACTGACCTGTCTTCCAACCAGGCTTATGCCGCGTGGACGGATGCAAATTCCGGTGATCTGCAGGTCATCGATCTCATCACCGCAAAAACGGTTTCGTTCCCCAAACTGCCCGAATCGGAACGGAGCGCGGGCTTTGGCATGGTCTCGCCCTCAGGCGGATATGTAGCTTGGGAGGAAGGGATCAACCTCATACCGGGCGAGGATGCGCCGGTATTCACCGTCCGCATCGGGACAATGGATGGAAACATCATTGCCACATATCCGCACGTCAACTTTGCGAAGACATCCGAACTGGGCATGGAGACATCCATCAAATTGCTCGGCTGGTTGAGCGATGAAACTCTGCTGGTCGGCGTGAGTCAACTTGGCAAGGAAGGCGAGGCGGTGATCGTGGCTGTGAATCCATGACTCAGGTTGAGGCGAGATGATCATCGCCTCGCTCAAAGTGCCGTAAACAATATTGTGTAAAGGAAAAAGGAAATGAACACGCAAGAAGTTGAATATAAAGCGAAGTCCATTGAAGCTCGCAATCTGGCATTCTTTTTCCTGTTAGCCGGCGAATGTGATTGCCAGGAAAGGATTTACCATGTTTACAAGAATCAATACCTATGATTTGGTC
>JBFYRY010000120.1:0-12071 GCA_041302025.1 Chloroflexota bacterium
TCCTTGTTATGGTTATAATGACAAAAAATAATAATCCAGCCAATCCTGTTACAAAACTGGCTTAAGTATGGAAGACGACAATATGGCGGTCGAAAGGATGACATCATGGAGGACTTGACCGGAAAGCAATTCGGACACTATCAGATCGTCGCCCCGCTCGGGGAGGGAGGTATGGCGGCAGTCTACAAGGCATACCAGCCTGCCATGGAACGATATGTCGCCGTCAAGGTTTTACCCCGGCAAATGGCATCCACTGAGGAGTTTCTGGAACGATTCAGGCGGGAGGCAAAGATGCTGGCAAAACTCCAGCACCCGCATATTCTGCCGGTCTTCGATTATGGCGAACAGGACGGTTATCCCTACATCGTGATGCCCCTCATACAAAGCGGCACCCTGTCCGAATCCCTTCACAACACCCAGATCCCCCTGCCGGAAATCAACCGGCTTATCACCCAGATCGGAACGGCATTGGGGTATGCTCATGCACATGGAATGATCCACCGCGATGTTAAACCCAGCAACGTGCTTGTGGATGAGGGCGGGAATTGTCTTCTGACCGACTTCGGTCTCGCACGCATGATGGAAGGTTCGGCAAAACTGACATCATCAGGCGCCATCATGGGCACTCCATCCTACATGTCGCCGGAGCAGGGAACCGGCGAAACGCTCGACCACCGCAGCGACATCTATTCCCTCGGTGTCATTCTCTATGAAATGATCACGGGCCGTGTCCCTTACTCCGCCGAGACTCCCATCGCTGTTATCCTGAAACATATCAAAGATCCCCTCCCACCGGTTCGCAAATTTAATCCCACCCTTCCAGAATCGGTTGAACTGGTTTTGTTGAAAGCCCTTGCCAAAAAACCGGAAGACCGTTACCAATCCACAGACGAATTTGTAAATGCTCTTCAGAAAGCCATCGCAGAAGCGACGAGCGATGTTTCCACCACCCTGGCGCCAAAAACACTCATTGCCAAGCCTCCCACAGTAATCAAATCTCCTCCAACAACCGCAAAAGAAAAGCATCCGACAGCCGCAAAAGAAAAGCGCCCGGGTGTTCTCACAGCAGGCAGGGCAATCATCCTGTTCCTGGTGATTGGAGCATTGGGAATGATATTCCTGATGGCAAGGCTAACCGGCAAAAACAAGAATATCGCCACAGAGACCGCTTCCGGACCGCTTTCTCTACTGCCTGCCGCAACAGAAACGGTTACCGCCCGCCCCACCGTGGAACCAAGCCCCAGCCCGATGCCAACGCCAACCGAACTGAGTGCCGTCATCACCGACCCCAAAAATGTGACGATGGTACTGGTCCCCGCCGGTGAATTTACCATGGGCAATACCCTCGACCAATCCCTGGCAGAATGTACAGCGTTATTCCCCACCGATGCCGCAACCAACTGCAAATCGGAATATTTCAGCGACGAAACCCCGCCGCATCAGGTCTACCTGGACGCATTTTACATCGATAAATACGAAGTAACCAATCTGCTGTATAAGGCATGTGTCGACGCCGGAGTTTGCAAGGCCCCCGCACAGAAAACCTCCGAAACGGTCACAGTCTATTATGGGTCCCCCGCATACGAGAACTATCCGGTGATCTGGGTGGACTGGAACATGGCAAAGACCTATTGCGAATGGCGCGGCGCCCGCCTGCCCACCGAAGCCGAATGGGAAAAAGCCGCCCGCGGGACGGTCCAACAGACCTAGGCTCCTGTGGATGCATTTCCCAGTGGCGTCAGCGTATTCGGCGCTTTCAATCTTTCCGGGAATGTATCTGAATGGGTCGCCGACTGGTATTCTGCCGGTTACTATTCCTCATCCAGTTCAACTTCCAATCCGCCTGGACCTCAGAACGGTGAAAAGCACATCATCCGCGGCGGTTCATGGCTGAGATTCCCGATCAACTTGAGGCTGGTGACCCGCTCCAGCCAAATACCGGACTACACATCGAACGATGTGGGCTTCCGCTGCGCTTACCCGATTCCTTAGTCCCAATCCTGCGCGGATGTATTATGAAATGAAATTTTAAGGTGTCCAGGTTCTCAATCGCTGTACACTGATTAAGGTGAAACATTAGCTTTCAAAAGCTATTAAATATTCTCTTGAAAGGAGAGGAATACCATGAAAAACAAACTGTATTGGCTCGTAATTGCCGCATTGTGCGTCTCGGTTTTTGGAGGGACCCCAAAAACCGTCCAGGCACAGGATCAACTGCCGGTGCCGTTCGAGCCGGCTGGCGAAGTCCGATATGTACCGGGGGAGGTCATTGTCGGCCTTGAAAAAAGCTTCCGGTTCGGCGGCGATACCGCTGCGATCGCCGAAAGCATCGCCGGCGCCATGTCCGGGCAGGTATTGAAAGTACGCGACAACACCTTCCTGATGAAAGTGGACGAAAACACCGATATCCAGGCTTTTGTGGCGGGCTTTAGGGAAAATGTGCGGAGCGCCCTGCCCGGCGTGGGTGAGGGCATCGCGTTTACCCAGCCCAACTACATATTTGACGTCCCCGAACCCGGACCAGGCGACCCGGGCGACTACACTCCTCCTGTAACCCGTCCGAACGATTCAACGGACGCGGGAAATCAGGATGAACTCCGCAGGCTGGCAAGCACCGCCATACTCCCCACCTACCCTTCAGACCCCCTCCTGTATAACACCTGGGGCTGGTGGAGCACAAACACCGATGTCGTCTGGCAGGAAAAAGCGGCTTCTCCCATGATCTGCCTGCTGGATAGCGGTGTGGACGCCGCCCATCCCGATCTCCTGGGAATGGTGGTCAACGGCAAGGATATTGTCAACAACGATGCCATTGCCGACGACGACAACGGTCATGGCACCCATGTGGCGGGTGTCCTCGCCGCCAAGAACAACAACAAGGTGGGTATCGCGGGTATTTCCACCTCCAAAATACTGGCGGTCAAGGTATTGAACTCGGTCGGAAGCGGCAACACTTGGGACATCATTGACGGCATCATCCTGTGCGCCAACAACGCATCGGTCAAGATCATCAACATGAGTTTTGGTGGTTACTATGCCGATCCGTATCTGTATTACGCATTGGAATATGCAACCCTGCCCACCACACAAGTCATAACAAGTAACTTTCCGAATTATCCTAATCCATTCTATGGCTTGAAAGGCAAAGGCAAGCTGGCTGTTGCCGCGGCAGGTAACAACTCCACTTCCGACATTAGTATATTCCCAGCCGCCTGGGCAGGTGAATTCGTCTGCGCCAATGGGGATTACTTTGTCGATGCAGTTACAAGGTGCCGTCCTCCGGATTTCTACTATACATATTCCAATTACGTTGCGCCGGGGCTGATCTCCGTTGGCGCCTCACGCTCCTACTGGAGCAATGCCAACGACGGCGACAGCGGCGGCAGTGCGGACGGGTATCTGTGGGTGGATACAAACGGCAATAACATTGAATCGTCCGATGAACTCTATTACATGGCGGACTGCTCCACCGGATTCTCCAACTATGGCGCCTGGGTGAGCATCGTCGCGCCGGGCGAAGACATTACATCCACCGTGCCCGTTTCATATCCGTTCCAACAACAATACGTTTGGAATGCGGATCCCGACGGAGATGGATACGATACCTGGAGCGGCACATCCATGGCGACGCCTTTCGTTGCGGGAGCCGCCGCCCGCCTGTGGAGCATTGCGCCCAAAGTGTTCGGAACTACCGTCGTCACTAATGCACAAATTAAAGACCGGCTGATCAACAGCGGATATTCAGTGGTAACCGCCACGGATCCAAATCAGGTGTACCCGGAATATGGGTATGACACCTATTACAACACCTACACAGGCGAAGCGCCCTTCTGCTGGCCCAACGCCAGCGATGGCACGATCAACAACACATCCAATGCCCGCATGCTCAACCTGGCAGACATCATGAACCGCACGAGTGTTTACGCCTATGTATTCAATGCCACCAACGGTCTCCCCCTGAAAGGCGCCACAGTGGGTGCGTATGTAGGCACAACAGCCGTGAGTATGGGATTGCTGAATTCGAACACCTCGCCGGTTGTGGTCCTGCCCAACATCCCGCGCGACAAGGTATACGACATCAAGGTGAATAAAGCAGGGTTTACCTCCGGCGCAGTGACTGTTTCACAACTGTACATTCCAACCTATTACTCCTATATGTCCGACGCGAGCATTTCGGTGAGTATCCCGCCCACCGGTAAGGTAGACGGCGTCATTGACTGGGTCGTATACAACACAGCGGCTTCAGATCTGGATATGTACCTTTGGACCCCCGAGGTGTCAAATCCCAATCACGGCGGCGTGGTGGGTTGCTGTCTTGGCACACCATCCTTCGTCGGCAGTGGCAGGCTGGTTGGCTGGCCCTATGCGCGCTGGAACCACGACGGCGGGACATTCTACGACTGGTCGGGCACAGAGTCGATCACCATCATGCCTCGGCCAGGGTATCCATCCACACCCTACTACAACCTGGATACCACTTACACCGCCGCTTCCCCCGGTCAGGACTATTATGACTTCCTCGTTTACGAATTTGAACTCAATGCCTTGAACGAGAACGAGATCTACTTCCGTCTATGGAACGGCGGCAAGATCAAAGCCACCGTATACAAGACCGATGTGTGCGACACCAACGGGCCCGACAATATTGCCGGGAATGCCGACGATGAACGCTGGTGGGAACCCGGATATCTGTGGGGCAGTAAATTCATGTATTGGAACGATTACGGCATAAGCGATAATGGCGCCCTTATCAATGGCGGAAAATGCGGCTCAGGTACCACCTATAGTAGCGGAGGTCAATGGCCCTACAGCGCCTGGAGAAATAGTATCCTGGGGTCCACCAGCAAACCGATCCCATAGCATCGAGGCATACAAATAATATCACTGGTAGAAACCTGGCGAGAACGAACAGGAGACAAAAAAACTGGCGGTCAATGGATCGCCAGTTTTTGCAAATTATGCGCCATGCACACCAAGCCCCATCCCACATCCACTTTTTTCAATCCGCGGAGCATGAATCTGCGGAAACCCATGTTGTGTTTGACGTCTCCAAAGACCGTTCCCGGCTCAATACTGTGCAACTGCCGCAAGCACCAGTACTTACTCACCGGGCCATATCAAGTGCAATTTGCCTCAATTTAAACTGGAACAGGTGGATGCGGCGGTTTGGCAATGGGTGACAGAAATTTTGACTAATCCAGAACTTCTGGAAGAGGGGTTGGCTGTTTAGCAAGCCGAACAAGAAGTAAGAAACGAATGCATAATCGAACGGCTTGCCATTATTGATGAGCTTCTGGTTGAAAAGAAAACGCCTACCCTGGAGCAGTATCGAGACATTGAGGAATTTTCAAGAAAAATACTTGAAGGGATAAATCTTCCATCTTGTGATTTTAAGACAGAAGACAAATTATTGAACTTTAGGATATTCAGGTTACCTGTTTATTGGATAATGACGGAAAACAATTTGTTAACTTGAAGTGTATTTTGGGTTCCGGCCAGTATGGTCCATCCACCAGTACTCGATATGGTGTTTCGGGTCGGTCAGGCGCTTGATCAGCGTCCCGTCATCGGTGAGCAACAAAAAACCCTCGCTGTCGCGGTCGAGCCGTCCGGCGGCGTAGACATCGGGCACGGTTATGAATTGCTTCAACACAGGATGACCCGTGCCTTCCTCGGTGAACTGCGAGAGGACGCCATACGGCTTATTGAGCAGAATGTGTCGCATAATGGGATTATAATAAATTACCAGTTCAAGAGAGGAGCAGAATATGGCAAATCAAATCAAGAATAAAATAGAGGGAAAGGTCCAGAAGAACAGCCGGACGAAATTCAAAATCAAGAAGGATAAAGATACGGAAGTCGACATCGATATCGAGATCGTGGAGATCCCCGGTGATACCAGTGAATTTACTGTTGAAAAACTTCGTGTCGACGACCTGCCCGCCGCAGTAAGCAACGGCGATGGAACATCCACAACGGTCCGCTGGTTCAACAATTTCTCCATTAAAAAGGGAGAGAATTACATCAACCAAAAATACAAGGTCACCATACAGGGAATCGCCTCACTGCTGGGCAAGTCGAAACTGGTGATCTTTGACGGGAACGGCGACCCTTATTATTTCACCGGCGCCATCAGCAACGACACTTTCGAACTTACAGACGGCGACCCCGGCATCGGCGGCGCACCGTAACAACAGGCCATTATACGGCGTCGCGGATCGCGCGCCGCCATGGAATATTTTCAATATAGCGTTCGCGTGCGATATCGTCACTAAAATTCAAGACCTGCGCTTCCAGTAGTTTCTTTGCTTCCTGCAAGACCTTTTGGGCGCGCGGGTCTTGTTTTTGCTTGAGCACCCGGTGGCAGGCATAATAGACGCGCATGGGTTCATCGGTCCCGCCCAGGTTTGAGCCGCCATCGAAAAATTCCAATATTTTTTCTGTTTCAACGGATGCCGCTTCCAGGTCTCCAGACTTCAGGTATGTCTCAATAATGCCCGCAATCGGTTCCATTGACAACCCCGGCTGACCCAGTTCATCACGGATCTCGATGGACTTGCGATAAGCCGCCCGGGCTTGTTGAAGTTCGTCCTGTAAAGAACAGGCATGTCCCATATACAGCCATGCCCAAGCCTCCCCTGCCCTCTCAAATGACTTTTGAGCCAGTTCGACAGCCTGTTGGGCATATTGCAAAGCCAGCCCAGACTCATTCTGGATTCCCAGTACTGCGCTTAGATTGATCAATGTATAGATCTCGAAGTAAAGATTCCCGATCTCACGCGAGACGCGCAATGATTGTTCGTGGTACGAACGGGCGGCATCGAAATCCCCTTGCATACCGGCGGCAAACCCAAGGTTCCCGAGCGCAAATCCCTCCGCGTTCCGGTCGCCGATCTCCCGTGAAATCTTATACACTTCCTCGTAACGCGTTCGCGCGAGGTAATAATTACCTCCCACCGACCCGTCTGCAAGGGCAAGGTTGTTAAGCGCCCTGCTTTCCAAAGTGCGGTCTTTTATTTCGCGCGCGATTTCCAGCGCCTCGACAAGAAACTTGAAGGCGTTGGCCGGTTCTTTTTGTTCCAAAGCGATCAAACCCATGACCGTTAGAATCCTGCCTCGCTCCCGGCGGTCACTGACCGTGGCGGCGAGGGAGAGAATGGCATCGGCACGCCGCATCGCCTCCTCGAGCCGTCCCAATCGTTGTAATGACAGCGACCACATCAACTGGGCATTAAGAATATCTTTTGAATCAGAGAATTTTCCGGCAAATATTTCCGTCTGTTGCGCGTACTCCAGGGATTTGACATAGTCACCCATCAGATAGTGATATACAGCCTGCAATCTCAGAGCTCTCAAGGTACGCAAAGGGTCACCCATCGCCAATGCCCATTGCTCAAGGGAATTCAAATCCTTTAACTGCACTTCACGCTTTCCCATGCGGGAGTACAGTTCCACACGTTCGGCAGTGAGATCGAACTGCATTGCCAGATCATCCAGGGGAGCGTAGGCGATCGCCCGGTTTAAAAACCCCACGGCTTGTTCATTCTGATAGGACTCGGAAGAGATTTTGCCCGCCTGTGTATAGTAATGACATGCTTTGGATGAAAGTTCACCCTGCTCTGCGTGAAAGGCAAATTCCGCAGAACGATTGCCCGGGTCATCCCCATACATGGCTTCGAGGGTGCTCAATGCAAGGATGTGCAATTCCCTGCGACGGGCACGCATCTGCATGGTATATGCCGCATCGCGCAACAGTCCGTGATGGAAAATATAACGGATTTCCTGAAGAGGCGCCCAGATCGCGGCTTTTTCCGCTTCTGAAACATACAACAGTGTATCTATTTCATTCCCCAGCATTTGCGTCAAAATCCGTACCTCGAACTCGCGCCCCAGCACAGAGGCGGTTTGTACGATGCTCTTGACCTCCAGTTTGAGCTGATCGAGGCGCGCAACCAGCAATGCCCGGATATCGCCCGGCAAAAGAGACGAGTTCGTCCGATGGACCTGCCGCCAGCCGTCACTGCTCATTTCCAGCAGATGTTCCTCTTGAAGATAACGGATGACCTGTTCCGCGAAATAGGGATTGCCTTCCGAACGCGACAGGACCAGTTTCAATAATCCGGGGGAAGTTGTGGCGCCGAGAAGATTCTCTGCCAGGCGCGACAACTCAGACGCCGATATCCCATGTAATTCGATTTCAGAATCGGATAGATCATCCTGCATCAAGCGGTCAGTCCGCTCCTTTCGATAGAGCAGAAGGATCGCCACAGGATGGGATTCAGGCTCGGCAGAAAGCGAACGTTTCAAGCGCGACAGAAACAACTTTGAATCGGAATCGATAAAATGAACATCGTCCACGAACAGAATGACGGGTTGTCTTATACTTTCCGCTTTGACCAGTGCGATCAACGCCAGGAAGATATTGTTGTAGCGTCCCTCTGCATCCAATTGACTGTAAAGAGAGTCTTCCCAGGTCACATCCACCAGCGACGCGAGGATGGAGCGGGTACGGGTGAGTTCAGAGGCAAGTTCGAGGTCCGGCAAGGAAACGATCAATTCGTCCAATTTCGAATCGAAGGCATGCCTGCGCTCCTCCGCCGTTTGGTTCGGGAAGATCCCAAAATAACGGAACAGCCATTTACGAAACGGATTAAAGGAAGCCGTCAAGATCTGATCGGTCTGGCATGTTGCCCATAACGCATTATGCGCCCTGAATAAGTTTGAGGAATTAAAAGCATGGACAAGGCGTCCCTTGCCGATACCTGCATCACCGGTGACGGAGAGCACACCCGCAAACTTCCCGTTCCACAACGGCGCAACGAACTCTTCAAGCCGCTTCAATTCTGCTTCACGCCCGACCATCTCGCCCTGATAGAGTACGTCGAAGTCGCCCTTGCGGTCAATCAGGAGATGAACTTTTTGCTCCTCCGCAAAACCTTTGAAAGACTGGGAGCCGATGTATTCAACCGAAAATCGTTGTGAAATTCGCCGCGCAACACGGTCGTCCACCCAGATCGCGCCCGGAGGAGCGCTTGTCATGAAACGGGACGCAAGGTTCACACCCCAGCCATAACAGGTGTAATCCTCGCACATATTACTGCCGAGATAGCCCGCGTGTGCGACGTAATATGTCACCCCGGCTGTGATGGGGAAATCCGTCCGTGCCTGCAGGTCCAGGACAAAATTCAAGGCGCGTCCAATATCGTTTTCATACGCGACCGGCGCCCCCCACAAAATGAGCATGTTACAGCCCTTGTCGCCGAAATCGAGCCTCGTCAGCAATCCACCGTACTGATTCCGGAGGACAAAGACCGTATTGATGAAATCCGCCAGTTTGTCGTCGGAAAGTTCGGGGATACGCATGAACAAGTTGACGATCTGGCGGAACTCACTGCGGACATCATGCACGATCACGTCCTCCGGCATGAAGCAACGCGAGATATTCAGGTCGATCGGTGAAAAGGAATACGAAACGGGCCGGGGAATCTCGGAACGAAAGCCGGTGAACCGATACAAGCCGCCATGAGATTCGGTGTCGATCTCGTCATTCAACAGTTCCTTCAACTCCGGCATCAAAATGATATTCCGGGCGCCTGCCTGATGTTCCGCCGCCGCCGAATCTTCAACTGCCGAACCGCGAAAATAATAAGTAGCCTGCCTATCGTCATCCGACCGCAGGATGCGCCACAAGACCGACCCGATCGCCAGGCCGATCTTGGCAGTGACGGGAAACCTTCCATATACGGTCGACCGCAAAGGCTCGGATTCGAGCCGGCGTTGGATGACATATGCCGAAGCGAGCGCGCCATGGGCGGTCGTCCGCTCGTCGGATACAACAGGATACAACGCCATGATACCGTCGCCTGCAAAGCCGACGATCTTGCCCCCGTATTCAAAAATACTCTCGACAAGCGGATCGAACACACCATGCATCAAGCCCGCCAGCACCTCCGCCCCATGCTGTCCATGTTGCATGAGCGTATCTGTCATTTTTGAAAAACCGGAAAGATCCAAAAACATGCCCACAGCCCTGAATTCCCCGCTATATTGACCAGCGCGAAAATTTTCAACGATAAGTTCGGGCACAACACGATGCATGATCAAATTGTAGCATGTATGCCGCACTCGGTCACAAATTGCGCTCTTTCAAAGGCGGGAAACCGCAATTTGTGACCGTGGGTATTATATAATCGTCACATGACAACAAGCTATGAGATTCGACTGTGCGACTCATGCGGACTCCGTTATCCGCTCGTTCATGGACATCCGCACGGGACGCGCTGTCCCGTCTGCATGGGGGGTACACGCCTCATTCTCAGCCGAGAGTTGGTCCTCGAACCGACACGCGACCGCATCCCAAACGACCTCGCCCCCTCCCCATCCGCAAACAGGAGAGGGGAGTATGCCATCCTGCTCGATAACATCCGCTCGGCGTGGAATGTGGGTTCGATCTTTCGAAGCGCAGACGGATTCGGCTTCGTCCACGCTTATTTGTGCGGGATCACGCCCACCCCTGAGATCGAAGCGGTGGCAAAAACATCCCTCGGGGCGGAGGATTCGGTCCCGTGGTCCTATCACAAGGACGCTGTGAAACTCGTCAAAGGCTTGAAAAAGGAAGGGTTGAGGATACTGGCGCTGGAAGATGATGAGCGGGCAGTTTCGATCAAGGATGTCGGATGGGGAATGAAGGATGAAGATAACGGGCGAAGGACAGTAATGATCCTTGGCAGTGAAGTGACGGGTGTGGATCCTGAACTGCTCGATCTGTGCGATGAGATCGTGTACATCCCAATGCACGGAAAAAAGAAATCGTTCAATGTGGCGATGGCATTCAGTATCACAGCGTATGCCTTGACCGGTTTCGATGATTAATGTATTCAGCCGCGATTTGTGCCATAATGCTCATGTAGCGAGTGCGCCATGCCGACCATAAACGTCAATAATATCGTCCTGCATTACGAAATAACCGGAAGCGGTGAACCGTTACTGCTGATCCACGGACACGGATCGAGCGCGCAAGACTGGGGATTTCAGGTGGACTATTTCTCGAAGCACCTCCAGGTGATCGCCTTCGATGTGCGTGGTTTCGGCCGCTCCTCGAAACCAAAAGGACCGTACAGCATCCGTTTATTCGCCGAAGACACTGCCGCGCTGTTACAGAGCCTGAACCTTTCATCTGCACATGTGGTTGGAATTTCGATGGGCGGGATGATCGCCCTTGAACTTGTGCTGGGCTTTCCACACCTGGTGAAAAGCCTCGTGCTTGTGAACAGTTATCCCGAGATGAGGGTTGAAACGTGGAGCGAAAGGACGATGCTCTGGCGCAGATTCCTATTGATCGATCTTTTCGGGCTTCGCAGGATGGGGATCATGCTGAGCAAGCTCCTGTTCATCAAACCGGAGCAGGAGAACCTGCGTTCCCTGTTTGTGGAAGAATGGGCGCAAAACGACAAACGGGCATATCGTGAGTCGTTGAAGGCGATCGTCAACTGGGACGTGGAAGCACGCCTGGCAGAAATTCAATGCCCTGTGCTCGTAGTGGCATCGGACGAGGATTACCTTCCGCTCGAAGAGAAACAGGCGTATGCCGCAAAAATTCCCAATGCAAAACTTGTCGTGATCGAAGATGCACGCCATGCTGTAACCGCTGAACGACCCGACGAATTCAACAAGATCGTGGATGAATTCCTGACTGATATTGGGGAAGATAACTGAACGAACATCCCGAAGGCACTCAATCCTTCGGGATGTCTTTTTTTCTTCGTGGATGTAAACCTGTTGAAGAAATCTTGTATGCGAACCGCAATACTCTCTTTGTGATTCTATTCGTCCGGCTGATATTCCCAAAATTCATCCAGTCCCATTTCAAGATAGCCAAGCACAACATTGGTCAGGTGTTCGGCAACCACCGGGCTTGGGTTTCCACCATCCAGCGCACGCAGAAAAGTGTAGCGATCGAATTCCTGCGGCGGAGCCAGCCGGGCAGTGCGAACCATCTGCGGCGTCACGTCGCCGCTTAGCAAGGCATCAACGATCTGGCGCGTGTGCGGCGACAGGCTTTCCGTCATTGT
>JBFYRY010000368.1:0-3205 GCA_041302025.1 Chloroflexota bacterium
TGCCGCCGCCTGCGCCCGCGCGGGAATCAAACTGTGGGTCTTCATGACCAGCCTCGTGCCGCAGGAAAAACTGCGTGAGGCGGCTCTGTTTGGCGCGGAAGTCATCCGTGTCAGCGGCAACTATGACCAGACCAAGCAGATCGCGTCACAATTCGCCCAACGCCGCAACCTCCTGCTCGACCGCGGCGCCACGTCTATCAGCGCGCGTGAATCGATGAAGACCATCGCCTACGAGATCGTGGAACAACTCGGCTGGTGCGCGCCTGATTGGTACATCCAGGCTGTCAGCGGCGGGTTGGGTCCGCTGGGCGTATATTCAGGTTTCAAAGAACTATTCCAGATGGGTCTGATCAACCGCATTCCCAAACTGGCGATCATTCAAGCCGAGGGCTGTTCGCCGATGGTCAATGCCTTCAAAGCAGGCAAGGAAGTTGCCGAGCCGGTCATCCCCGAGACGAGCATCATCATCCTGTCAACGGGCGATCCCGGCAAGGCGTATACCTATCTTTATAAATTGACCCAGCAATTCGGCGGCGTGATGGAATCCGTGACGGATGCCGAGGCATTTGCCGCCATGCGTTCGCTCGCCAAAAGCGAGGGAATGGCTGTCGAACCGGCAACAGCCGTCGCCTTCGCGGGACTCGAGAAATTGATCCGCAATGGGACAATCAGCAAGGATGAAAAGGTCGTCGTCAATTGCACGGGTCACACCTTCCCGGTCGAGAAGCATGTGCTCGGCGACCAGTGGGCTGTGGATGTGCACCTCAGCAAGGATCAATCCCCTGCGCCGCGTGAAGGTTTGGAAGCCGCACTCGAAAACCTGGACGAAAAGACCAAGACCGTTTTACTTGTCGATGACAATGCAGATGACGCCTTGCTGATTCGTCGTATACTCGAAGGGCGCAAATCGTATCGCGTCTTTCATGCCAAGGACGGTTGGGAAGGTCTCGCCATGGCGCGCCAGAAACTGCCCGACTTGATCGTCTCGGACCTGACCATGCCCGGCATCGACGGCTTTGGGCTTGTCGAGGAACTCAAACTCGACCCGCGCACGAAGGATATTCCGGTGGTTGTCGTCAGCGCCAAGGATATCACCACCGAGGAACGCAACCGCTTGAATGGTCATATTCAGGCGCTCTACCAGAAAGGCTCACTGCCCACAAAGAAATTCGTGGACAAGGTGATCAATGTGATCGAAGAGTCGAACGACAAACAGGATGCGGGAGGCAAGGCGTGACATTCAACATCCTGTACATCGAAGACCACCCGGATAACATGACCCTTGTCAGGCGTATTCTGAGCACGGGAAGTTATAATCTGATCGAAGCGCATACCGGTTTCCAGGGAATCCATATTGCCGAAACCCAGGATGTGGACGTGATCCTGCTGGATATCAACCTGCCGGACATCGACGGCTACGAAGTGGCGCAGAGACTGCGCAACAGCGAGAAGCCGAAACTTTCCAGCGTGCCCATCATTGCGATCACCGCTAATGCCATGCGAGGCGATGCCATCAAGATCATTGGCGCGGGTTGCGACTACTATATCTCCAAGCCGATCAACATCCAGGAACTGATGGAAAAGATCGAAATGTACACAACTAACAAAGTGAATTTGAGGAATTGACCATGACAAACACCATCCTATACATCGAAGATAACCCGGACAATACCACCCTCGTCAGGCGTGCTTTGGAAGCGCGTGGGTATAAATTGATCAATGCCACCAACGGCATCAAGGGGGTTGCCATGGCGGAAGCGGAAGAAATAAGCCTGATCCTGCTGGATATTAACCTGCCGGACATTGACGGCTACGAAGTGGCTCGGCGGTTGCGCGCCAGCGGCAAGCAAGAACTGAGCACGGTCCCGATCATTGCCGTCACTGCCAATGCGCTCAAAGGCGACGCGCAACGGGCATTGGAGGCGGGTTGTGATGTGTACATGTCCAAGCCGATCAACATCCGCGAACTGTGGGCGCGCGTCGAAGCGTTCATGCCGACCACGTAGATAACCATGATAGACTTGGGAACGAACAGGCTGGCTGGTAATCCATCCATTCCAGAACTGATCTTGTTCCCGCTATCATGACATATTCCCATCTTTCTCATCTGAAATGCTCAGGCTGTGGGCTGGAATATTCCCATAAGGAAATCCATACCTTCTGCCCTGACTGTCAGTCACCGCTTCTGGCAAATTATGATTTGAGCCATGTACGCAACCAGGTGGACCGGGATGAAATTTCCCGCCGCCGCAAGGGGATGTGGCGCTGGCATGAACTGCTACCCATCACAGACATAAAGAATGTAGTTTTTCTTGGAGAGGGCGATACCGCTCTGCTAAAGGTTCCAAATCTGGGGAATGAACTTGGGCTTGCCAATCTCTACGTCAAGGATGAAAGTACAAATCCCACTGGTTCCTTCAAAGCCAGGGGGCTGGCATCTGCAATTTCCAAAGCAAAAGAACTCGGCATTCAAAAAGTGATCATCCCCACCGCGGGCAACGCAGGCGGGGCAATGGCGGCGTATGCCGCACGCGCCAATATCCAAGCCCTGATCTATATGCCAAAGGACACGCCACGCGCCAATGTCGAAGAGAGCCGCATGGCAGGTGCGGAAGTCATCCTGATCGACGGATTGATCAGCGATGCGGCAGGTGTAGCCGGGGAAAAGGCTCGCGCAGAAGGCTGGTTCGATCTCTCCACATTCAAGGAACCCTATCGCACAGAAGGCAAGAAGATCATGGGCTATGAACTCGCTGAAGCCTTCGATTGGACGTTGCCGGATGTGATTATCTATCCCACCGGCGGAGGCACCGGTCTCGTGGGCATGTGGAAGGCATTTGCCGAACTCGAGGAACTGGGCTGGTTGGAGGATACAAAACGTCCGCGCATGGTGGCAGTGCAGGCGGAAGGTTGCGCGCCGGTTGTGAGAGCATTCGAAAGCGGCGCGGAATTCTGCGATTTCTGGCTGAATGCGCGCACCCTGGCATCCGGACTGCGGGTGCCGAAAAGTTTTGCCGATGCCTTGATTCTGAATGACTTGCGCGAGAGTAAAGGAACGGCTGTGGCGGTCAGCGACGAATCGATCCTCAAGGCACAGAGTCAACTGGGCAGGCTGGAGGGCATTTTTGCGGCGCCGGAGGGCGCGGCAACGCTGGCGGCGCTTAATGCACTTCTTGAACAAAAATGGATTTCTCCCGATGAACGC
>JBFYRY010000121.1:0-10992 GCA_041302025.1 Chloroflexota bacterium
GGATATTTATCGGCGACCGCCGATACTTCCGTCGCTCAGACAAAGGTGAAATCTCCGGGATAGAAGCAGAGCAGAACCCATTGTCCCAAAAAATCAGACAGTTTTACATTCCCAAACTTTCCCTGATAGTATACAGGCGCTTGAAAGTCCGGCGCCTTTTGTCCCACACGCGCGGTCATGATCGTCTCCTTTTGTGGTTGAGTTGTGTCATTTGTTGGAGCGACAGATGGTTTCTCCCCCATCACGGCTCCGGTCGTACGGGCGCATCCTTTCGGTTCTTCAGCCATAGAGTCTCCTTTCTGCAATATTCTTGCGCCATTTAAGATTATATGCCCTGTCCCAAATTTAGGACAGGGCATATTGTCATTAATTGAACGATGAAACTCAGGATACCCAGTTCCGGGCGCCGGAGAGGAAGGATTTTCCACTCATGGACTTTTTCCCGGCAGGTTGCACTTCATCGAGGACGAGAAGCCCGCCTCGCGCGCCAACCGCAGGCTGGTTCTGGATGATGAGCCTCTTCCCCGCCTCGACATTTCCCGCATCCACATGCGCGCGATGGACTTTGAGCAGTGTCCCCTCGAACTCCATGAACGCACCGGGCCAGGGATTGAACGCACGCACACGTCGCTCCAGTTCGTTCGCATTGTGAGTGAAATCGAGTTTGCCTTCTTCTTTTTTGAGCATGGGAGCATAGGTCATTCCCGCATCTGGTTGCGGCTGAGGGATGAGTTTGCCGGACAAGTAATCGGGCAGGGTCGAGAGGAGCTGGTCTGCTCCCAGTTGGGATAACGTCCCGATAACGGAACCAGCCGTATCGTCCCGCGTGAGGCGGATTTTTTTCATCGCCAGCATGGGACCAGTGTCGAGTCCCACATCCATCCGCATGATGGTCACGCCCGTTTCTTCATCCCCTGCAAGAATCGCGGCGTTGATGGGCGCCGCGCCGCGCCAGCGTGGGAGCAACGACGCATGGACGTTGATGCAACCAAAGCGCGGAAGTTCCAGCACATCCTTTTTGAGGATCTGCCCAAACGCCGCAACGACGATGAGATCGGGAGCCCAAGCGCGGAGTTGCTCCATGGCTTCGGGTTGTTTGAGTTTTTCAGGTTGGATGACGGGAACGCCGAGTTCCTGCGCCAGTATCTTGACCGGCGGCGCTTTGAGTTCGCGCCCGCGCCCTGATGCACGGTCCGGCTGGGTGACGACACCAACAACATCATATGTCTTTACCAACGCGCGCAACGTGGGTAATGCAAAATCAGGAGAGCCCATGAAAACTACTTTTATCATGCCGTTATTGTACCAGCAGGGATAGGGTATAACCCCGCCCCTACCAATGGATTTAACAATTCGGTTGCATTTTGTCTTAATTGGTTGTAAAATTGCGCAAATCCAAAACCAGTTTATTTACGGAGGAACTCATGTCTCAAGCACCTATGTCCGATGTAACAAGTGATGACAAACTGTGGGCGGCATTATGTTACTTGCCTGTTATTTTCCCCATCATCTCCATCGTTGTGCTCTTGATGGAAGACAAGAAGAACAGACCCTACATTAAGTTCAATGCCGTGCAGTCGCTTGCCGTGGGCTTGATCGGCTGGGTCCTTTCCTTCGCCTGTATCGGTATCCTCATTCTGTTGTACATGTTCTACCTTGCCTACCTTGCCTACCAGGGACAGGAAGTGAAGGTACCGTTCGTTACCGATTTCATCAAAAACCAGGGCTGGGCATAATCCCACCGACGACAAAAGGGCTACGCAAGTAGCCCTTTATTATTTCACCAGCAGGAGGAAGTCATGGATATCGGCAAGTCATTCAGTTTCCCATTCGAAGATAAACAATGGATCTCAAAATTCGGATTAGGCGCGGTCATCACCATGGTGCCGATCCTGAATTTCGCATGGACAGGGTACATGGTGGGCATCATCCGCAATGTCATGAACGGCGATCAGGAACCCCTGCCCAACTGGGACAACATCGACAAGAAGTTCATGGACGGGCTTATCCTCACCGTTGCGGGTTTCGCCTACGCTCTGCCCATGTTGCTCGTCACATGCCTTCCGTTGAGCATGATGATCGTACCTGCACTCCTCTCGGGGAACCGCGATATGCAGGGCATTGCAGATGCGATCGCCGGAGCCAGCAGTGTGCTGTTCCTGTGTCTGCTGTGCGTATTTCTCATCTACGGGCTGGTGCTCTCGGTCGTCTATCCCGCCATTTTGATCGTCTTCGCCCGCGAAGGCACACTGGCTTCGTGCTTCAAATTCCGCGAAGTATTCGATCTTGTCGGCAGGAACATGAGCCCGTTCCTCACCGCTTGGGGTGTGAGCATTGTGGCAGGTCTCGTGGTCGGGTTTGTGTCGGGCATTGCCACGGGAATACTATCGTTCATCCCCTGCATCGGTCCGATCATCGGGTTCGTGTTGACGATAGGTATCGTGGTCTACACCGCGGCGATCTATGCCCATCTGTTCGGTCAGTTCGGCAGAATCGCGCTGGGGCTGGACCGGACGGTCACATCGATCTAACAAGAAAAAACATCGGTCAACCTTTCAAGCCTGTGAGCCATCACAGGCTTTTTCTTTGCAACCCATCCTCTAAAGGGGCGTATAAGAAAGTGAACTCAATTTCACAAAATGCCGCGCAACAATCCAGACCCATATTGGCGTTTAGAAGAAAGCGGCAGGAGAAAGATACATGAACACACAAAAACCCACACTCGTCCATGTCATCGCATGGACAACTCTCGTCAGCGGCATCGTCAACCTCTTCTGGGGTCTTGCCGCCTCAGGCACGGTCCTTGCCACCATTGTCGGCTTTGTCTGCGTCCCGATCACGATCCTTCCGACCATCCTCGGCATCTTTGAGATCCTTTACGCCGCCAAATTGTTCAGCAACCCAGCGCAACCGGTCCAGCCATCCACAAACATCGCCGTTTTGGAGATCGCGTGCATCCTGACAGGGAATGTCTTCTCGATGGCGGTCGGCATCCTCTCGCTGGTTTTCTACGGCGACACCGTGGTCAGGGACTACTTCGCCCGTCTTAACGGGACACCCATCCCGGTGACTCCGGTCCCGGTGACGGAACCCGCCTCCATTCCAAGCCCGGAGCCGGATCCCGTTTTACAAGAACCCGTCGCGGCACCCGAAGAGGAATCCCCCGCACCGCCCGCCGAAGAGACACCATCCAAACCCAAACGTGCTCCACGCAAAATGGCGAAGAAATAAATCGACAAAAGACATCCGAAGTCCGACAGGCTTTGGATGTCTTTTGAATTAAGGATATTCTTCCTCTTGACTCTCGTTCCCCTAAACCATACAATGGACTTTACAACTGAACGGGCAACAGGGAAGAGATCCTGAGCGGATGGTTGAGACGCAAGCGTCGAAACCAGAAGCGAAGGACGCCGAAGGTGCAAATCTGGATTTGGCGAAACCAGACGAAACTCTCAGGCAAAAGGACCCTGCCCTGAATCAACTCTGGAAAATCCCTCACGGGATACCGACGGTGTAAAGTTTTTTAGTTCAGTAGTTTGGTAGTTCGGTAGTTTGGTAGTTGAGAAACTATAAAACTAAGCAACTATCCAACTAAGAAACTAACAAACTAATCTCTCAGGTCCAATTACAGAGGCGCATGGATATATTCCGTGCGCCTTTTTGATTCGCCAAAATCTCTGTACTGCGAAATGAATTTCGCCATTTTGATGTGCGATATAAATATCGCGGTACACAATACCTTCCAAAGGAGAAAACAAACATGAACGCACCCGCCAATTTGAAATACACAAAATCCGATGAATGGTTCGACCCCGCCAGTGGCAAGACAGGGATCACCGACTACGCCCAGGGTCAACTCTCCGATATCGTTTTCGTCGAGATACTCGTGGACGCAGGCGACACCATCGAAGCAGGCAAACCGATCGCTTCGGTCGAGTCTGTGAAGGCATCTGCTGAGATCTATTCACCCGCGGGTGGAAAGGTCGCCGCTGTCAACAAGGGACTCTCCGATAAGCCCGAAACCCTCAACACCGACCCCTTCGGCGAAGCATGGATGGTCCAACTTGAAGGCGGCGCCGCGGGCGACGTGATGGATGCGGCGGCTTACGAGAAGTATTGTGAGGAACGTGCCCATTAGTCGGCTCGTCCGCTTGTCTTCTAGTCTACTAGTCCTGACCAACGGACAAGAAGACTAGGAGACTAGAAGACTAGGAGACACACATGACCTACATCCCCATCTCCCCCAAGGAACGCGATGACATGCTGGGAACCATTGGCGTCAAGTCGCTCGATAACTTGTTCGATGCCATCCCTGCCAAGCACCGCTTCCCAAAACTTGACCTTCCCACCGCGCTCACTGAAATGGAAGCCGCCGACGAACTCTCAGGTCTCGCGAACGCCAACGAAAACGTGCGCAGTGACCTGATCTCCTTCCTCGGCGCGGGCATGTACAACCACTACATCCCCTCCGTCGTGGACCACATGCTGCGGCGCGGCGAATTCTATACCGCCTACACACCCTACCAGCCAGAGATCTCGCAAGGGACTCTGCAAGCCATCTTTGAATATCAATCACTGATGTCTGCGCTAACCGGCATGGATGTGTCCAATGCATCGCATTACGATGGCGCGACCGCCGCGGCAGAAGCCGTCAATCTGGCGTATGCGCAATTCCGCGGCAAACGCAAGAAAGTCGTCGTCTCCCCCACCCTGCACCCGCAGTATCGCGCAGTCATCCGCACATACATGCAAGGCATGGAACTCGAAGTCGCGGGTGACGACCCAAATGCGAATCTCGAATCGAATCCCAACGACCTCATCAGCCAGGTGGACGACAACACCTGTATCGCCATCCTGCAGTACCCTGATTTCTTCGGGCGCGTTTACGACTACACCAAACTCATCGAAGATGTCCATGCAAAAGGCGCGTTGGTTTGCGTCGTTGCGAATCCCACTGCGCTGGCAATGTTCAAGACCCCAGGCTCGATGGGCGCGGATATCGTCGTGGGCGATGGGCAACCGCTGGGCATCCCGATGTGGTACGGCGGACCAAGCGTCGGCTTTTTCACGACGCGAAAAAATATGGTTCACAAAATGGCTGGGCGTCTTGTCGGCGAAACGGTGGACAACAAAAGTCAACGTGCCTACGTCCTCACGCTCACCGCGCGCGAACAACACATCAAACGAGACCGCGCCACATCCAACATCTGCACCAACCAGGGTCTGATCGCACTCGGCACGGCGGTCTATCTTTCACTGCTCGGCAAGAAGGGTCTGCGACAGGTTGCTGAACTTTGTTATCAAAAGGCGCATTACGCCGCCGAGCAACTCAGCAAGATCGATGGCATGGGTCTATGCTTCACCGAGCCGTTCTTCCATGAGTTTGCTTTGTGCGTCAATCGCCCTGTCGATGAAGTCAACGCGCACCTGCTCGAACACGGCATCATCGGCGGATACGATCTCGGTCAGGATTATCCGTCGCTCAAGGATCACATGTTGATCGCGGTGACCGAGATGAACACCAAGGAAGAAATTGACACGCTCGTTGAAGTGTTGTCGGAGGTGGCAAATGGCTAACGTTTCGTCTACGCTCAACGCGAAGATCGTCGAACCGACCATCTTTGACTTATCCTCCCCAGGACGCACAGGCGTGACGATGCCCGCTTCAGACGTCCCCGAAACTGCCCTGCCTCCCAAAGAGCTACTCCGCTCTGACCTGCCCCTGCCCGAACTCGCCGAAGTGGACGTTGTGCGCCACTACACGCGTCTCTCCACCTTCAACTACAGCGTGGACACAGGCTTCTATCCGCTCGGCTCCTGCACGATGAAGTACAACCCGAAGATCAACGAAGATACGTGCCGCCTGCCGGGCTTCCTGTTCACACATCCATTGCAACCCGTTGAGACCGTGCAAGGCAACCTTGCACTGATGTACCAATTGCAGGAATGGTTGAAAGAGATCAGCGGCTTTGCTGGCGTGACGTTACAACCCGCCGCGGGCGCACACGGAGAATTCACCGGCGTGCTCATTATGCGTGCCTATCACAAGTCACGCAATGACGTGAAACGCACCAAGATGCTCATCCCCGATGCCGCACATGGGACCAATCCCGCCTCGGTCGGCATGATGGGCATGACCGTCGTCACCATCCCATCGGATGAGCGCGGCAACGTTGACCTGAAAGCGTTGGAAGCCGCCTGTGATGATACGGTTGTCGGCATGATGCTCACCAACCCGAACACGCTCGGTCTATTCGATGAACATATCGAGAAAGTAATCGAACTCGTTCACGGATGCGGCGGAATCATGTACGGCGACGGCGCGAACTTGAACGCACTTCTCGGCATCGTCCGCCCAGGTGACCTGGGCTTCGACGTGATGCACTTCAACCTGCACAAAACGTTTGCTGTCCCGCACGGGGGCGGCGGACCAGGTTCAGGTCCAGTAGGAGTCGCCGCGCATCTCGTCGACTTCCTGCCCGAGCCGCTGGTCGGCATTATCGAGGACGCGGAAGATGACCTGCCTCCACTGTATGGCTTCGTCAAACCCGCCAAATCCATCGGTCGCATGAAAGCCTTCCACGGACATTTCGGCGGTGGCTTGGTGCGTGCCTTTACCTACATCGCCATGCACGGACCTGATGGTCTCAAGGACATCTCGCAGTATGCCGTGTTGAACGCCAATTATTTGCAGGCACGCCTGCGCGACACATACAAAGTTCCATTCGATCGCATCTGCATGCACGAGTTCGTCGCGGAAGGACGCTTCGAAGGCTCAGACGTGCGCGCCCTCGATATCGCCAAGCGCCTGATGGATTACAACTTCCATCCGCCTACAAACTACTTCCCGCTCATCGTGCACGAAGCGCTGATGATCGAGCCGACCGAAACCGAAAACAAGGACACACTCGACGCCTTCGTTGACGCCCTCATCAAGATCGCCGAGGAAGCCAAGACCCAACCCGACCTGCTCCACAACGCCCCCAGCACGACTCGCTTTGGCAGAATGGATGAAGTCAAAGCAGCGAGAGAGTTGGTTCTGTGCTGCTGGTTGCCCGAGAATTACGACGAGAACGCATAACAATTTTATGTAGGGGCGGAGCAACATTGTCCCCTTGCGGGATGCTCCGCCCCTACAATTACGGAGGGTTATTCATGTCAAGCGAAAAATTATCTTTTATCAGAACACTTCTAAAGCCATTAGGTTTATCTGACGAAGCAATTGATAAAGTTATCGACTTTATTTCCGATTTGCTTTTCGAGAAAGACGAGAAATCTTCCAAGATCGAATATCCATATCATCTGGTAGATGAATTTATCTCGCCTGCTGAACTTAATTTCTTCTTCAATCTCAAATCTGTCGTAGGGGATTCTGCTTACATCTTTTCCAAAGTCAAACTCGGTGACTTGTTTTACGCCAAGGCTGGTGATTATGGAAAGAATCGCTCCTACACAAATAAAATTGACCGCAAGCACGTTGACTTTCTTTTGTGTGACCCAAAAACCTTGAAGCCAATCCTTGGAATCGAACTCGACGACAAAAGCCATCAACGCGCAGACAGACAAGAACGGGATGATTTTGTCAATCACGTATTCCAAGCGGCGAAATTGCCGCTGATGCATATTTCCGTTCAAAGGGGTTATTCCCAAAACGAACTGAAATCAAAAATATCGGATTATTTATCAGGCGGACCAATCATCAACGAACAACCTGAGCAAGTTCAAGAATCGACGCCACGTTGCCCCAAGTGCGGAAGTGAAATGGTTCTGCGAACAGCTCAACAAGGAACGCACAAAGGTGAAAATTTTTGGGGATGCCCAAAATTCCCTACATGTAATGGAACTATTTTCATCAATGCAAGATGAGAATGTTTCTCATCTCTTCACCCTCCTCGAAGGGACTTGGGCGGGCGAGGGTCGCGGGTAGTGATTGAAGACCTCCGAGATTTTGAAAATCTCGGAGGTCTTCGTAATAGACAAGCGATACAATTGGCGCATGCCAAAATACATCGCCTTTCTACGCGCCATCAACGTTGGCGGACACACCGTAAAAATGGATCACCTGCGGGGGATTTTCGAGTCACTGGGTTTCTCAAACGTCGAAACATTCATCGCCAGCGGGAATGTCATCTTCGAGTCCAAGTCAAAGAATGCAGATGCGCTCGTAAAGATGATCGAGAAGCAACTCAAAGAGTCGCTTGGCTTTGACGTAGCCGCTTTCTTGCGAACAGATTCAGAATTGAGCGAGATCACAAGCTATATGCCTTTTCCCAAACCCCAAATGGATTCCGCCGCCGCGCTCAATATCGCCTTTCTCTCCGAGCCGCTCGATGAGAAGTCGAAAAAATTCCTCCTGGCGTTGAAAACGGATATTGACGACTTCCACGTGCATGGACGCGAAATCTATTGGCTGTGTCTCAAGAAACAGAGCGAGTCCAAATTCTCGAATGCTGCGCTCGAAAAGACACTCGGCAGAAAGTCCACGTTGAGGGGATTGAACACCGTCAGGAAAATGGCTGAAAAGTATGTTGTTCGAAAGGAGTAGATCATGAACTCCATTGCTATTGGATTAATCGCGTTGGGACTTGTCCTTTTGCTGGTTGGGATCCTCTCTTTTAGAAATCACCGCAAGCGAGGATTGGCGTTCTCCATTGCGGGAGTGATTTCGGTTGCAATCCCATTTATTGCAACCTACCTCGTCTCAGAATAGGTCACGCGGTTTGCGTGGAAAACGCAACGAAAGCCACATCAACGGGTTTCGTTTTTTATTACCAGTATTCACCCAAAAGGACACCCCATGACCAAAAACATCTTTATGAGTTATTCCCGCCGCGAACTCGGCTTTGTGGACGACCTGGTCGGCAAACTCGAAGGCGAAGGGTACTACGTCTGGCTCGATTATCGTATGCTGATCCCTGGTTCGCCATGGAAAGGGCAGATCGATCAGGGATTAGAGGATGCAGACACCGTGCTTCTGGTTATATCAAAGGCGTCCCTGGCATCGAAATATGTGGCGCGGGAATGGCAGCACTTCCTTGACATGAACAAGCGTGTCATCCTGCTGATCTTCGAAGCCGTGGACCTGCCCAGGGAACTTGAAAAATACGAATGGGTCGATTTCCGCGGCAATTACAAGGCTGGCTTGCAGGAACTATTCTCCCAACTCAAACAGCCCATCCAGGAGGAGCACCCCGTACCAGAGACCGGCTTCAAAGCGCCGTTCATTGTGTGGACGGCGATGGCAGTGAGCATTGCGGTGGCGCTGTTGTCCCTTTCCGAGATCTGGACCATCTTCATCCCATGGATCCTGGTCCCCCTGCCCTATAAGATCTACAAACGCAAATTCAATTTCACGCAGGTGCAGACCTCCTTGTGGGCATTGCCCGTTGCATCCCTGCTTTCGCTTGCCGTGTACGAAGACCCGTCGCTGGATATCATCGTCGCGCTCGGGCTCGTCTTCGGGTTGATCCTGCTCTTCATCCTGCGCTCCCCCGCCATGCAACGCTGGGGCAGACCCGAAGCCATCATCCCCAAATACATCAATCCACAAGACCCGAAGATAACAAATCCCTCACCCATTCCCTTCTACGTGGACTACGCCGTACAGGACCGCATCATCGCTGAAAACCTGATCAAGACCCTGAAAAAATACGGACACCCGCAAGTGGACAAAGTCCAGGATGCGAAAGCGGTCTTCGCCCTCATCTCCCGCTTCAAATCGGACACCGAGGCGGATCCCGCTAAACAGATGCTTTTCCCCATCCTGATCCAGACCAACGACTCCATCGCCGAAAAGTTATCCAATATCCAATGGATCGACTTCCGCCCCGGCGTGCGCGGACTCGACACCATCGCCCAACTCCTCCCGGACCCCAAGGAACTGTTGAAAGCGCTTGGCATGAGACCCGTCAGTTCACAGACGGTCTATTCACCGGTCATCACCGCCATATATTTCTTCGTCATCTTCCTGGCAGTGATCAACATCGGCGCGTCATTCGATTACATATTTGCCTCCGACGCCATGTGGAACGCCTCCGACGAAGCCTTTACCTCCACCATCGCCGCGTTCATAGTGAACATGCTGCTCTTCAGCGGGCTGTCCTATTTCATGATACGCGGACTGACCAGCCGCAAGGGCATATTCTCCAGTTTCCGCAGCATCGTCGTGGGAATGATCATTCTGGGCATCCTGTTACTCTGGCAATCGTCCCTGGATGCGAGCATCATGGCAGAGATCGAAGAGGCCGGATATGACTCAGATGAAGTGGCATTTAGTTTTGTGAATATGGCATTCACTATTTACTTCCTTGGGATCGCCGCAACCGGATTGGTATTTTTGAGAAACCGCAGCGATATCAAAAACTGGTTCCCGGTAAGAAAGTAACTGTATCACGACTCAAAAAGAGACTCGCCACATTCCAGGCGGGTCTCTTTCGTTAATCCTGCCAGGGATCGGTTGTGCCGCCGTATTCTTCCAAAAAGCCCATCCTGCAATCATCCGCTTTGACCATTTCATTACCCATACCAGCACAGATCGAATCATTGGTATACATTTCAAACAAGGCGGCAACCATGCAAACTGAACTCACTCAACACGGTCCACTGCTCGATGCGAACGGCAGGCTGGCGCAAGTCGGCTGGTCGCGCAAACCTCTATTGGATTGCAATCTCGAGAACGCGCGCTTTCATCGCTTCCGCGTCAAACGCTGGGACTACTACGCCATCTTCACCCCCACTCGCTTCTTCTCCGCCACCATCGCCGACCTCGGCTATGCGGGCAACATCTTCGTCTACACCCTCGACTTCACCACGGGCGAACTGCATGAAGAGGGGCTGGTCATTCCTTTCGGAAACGGGATCAGCCTCGAGCGGAATCCCGAAGCGGGCGAAGCATCCTTCAAGAACGACAAGGTCTCGTTAAATTTCAAAGCGGATGGAGAGCAACGCTTCATCGACGTCCATTGGGCTGGGTTCAACAACGGACGCGGCATC
>JBFYRY010000369.1:0-7504 GCA_041302025.1 Chloroflexota bacterium
GAATTTCGCCGATGCCGAAGAATATGCCAATGTGGTTTATGCACATCCGGAGTACTTGCACTATCTCAAAACATCCACTCCCATCGCCGAACATATCCTTGTAGATCTGGAACTCTGGGGATGCCCGGTCAACAAGGCGCAGGTAATCGAGGTCATTGTTGCCTTGTTGAACAATCGGCGCCCCAATCTACCGCCGCACTCCGTCTGCCTGGAATGCAAGCGACGCAACACGACCTGCGTCATTGTGGATAAAGGTATCCCCTGCATCGGTCCCGTCACACAAGCAGGCTGTGGCGCGATCTGCCCCGCCATGGGACGCGGTTGCTATGGATGCTTTGGTCCCGCTCGTGAAGTGAATACCAACTCCATGGCGGCGATGTTGCAAAAAATGGAACGGTATCCGGGAGAAACAGTCCGCCTCTTCCGCGGGATCAGCGGATATGCCCCAACATTTCGCACCATCGCCGACGAGGTCCTTTCCACCAGCAAGGAGGCAAAATGAAAAACATTGAAGTACCCGCTCTCGCGCGCGTGGAAGGCGAAGGTGGACTCTATATTGGTCTGGAAAATGGGAAGGCTGTAGAGATACGGCTCGACATTTACGAACCGCCGCGCTTCTTCGAAGGATTTCTCAGGGACCGCTTCCTCCAGGAAGTCCCCGACATCACCGCTCGCATTTGCGGTATTTGCCCGGTCGCTTACCAGATGAGTGCCGCGTACGCGCTCGAGAATGCCCTGGGAGTCAAGATCTCACCGCAGGCACGCGCATTGCGCCGATTGATGTACTGCGCCGAATATATCGAGAGCCATGCACTGCACATCTACATGCTTCAGGCACCCGACCTGCTAGGGAAGGAATCCGCACTGGAATTGGCGGTAGAGGCTCCCGATGTTGTTAAGAAGGCATTGAGGCTCAAGAAGATCGGCAACGAACTTTTGAAGGCGATCGGAGGACGCTCCGTCCACCCGGTCAATGTATGCGTCGGCGGGTTCTACAGTTGGCCTGATGAAAAAGCAATCAAGAGCCTGTTTCCCGACCTAGAATGGGGATTGCAAGCCGCGCTGGATACCGTCAAGCTAGCGCTCACGTTCGAGTACCCATTCCTCGAGATCGATTACGAGTTCGTGGCGCTTCACCACCCGGATGAGTACGGCGTGATCGAAGGTGATGTCCTGTCCTCAAAAGGACGCAAGCTTTCCATCGCTGAATACGAGACCGGGTACATTGAGGAGCACGTCAGGCACTCGAATGCGTTGCACAGTCACACCGTGGACAGCAACACCTACCTCGTCGGTCCGCTGGCGCGCCTGAATCTGAACCATGAACAGCTAATGCCGAATGCGAAGAAGGCGTTGCAAGAGTCGGGAATTCAGTTACCGCTCAAGAACCCCTACAAATCGCTCATCGCACGCGGCATCGAGTTGGTTCACTTCTATGAGGAAGCCATCCAACTCGTCAAGGAATATAAACCGACCGGACCAGCACACATTGAATTGAAATTAAAAGCCGGTGAAGGCTCCGGCGCGACCGAGGCTCCGCGCGGCCTGCTCTATCATCGTTACAAGATCGACGGCAACGGCATGGTGCAGTTCGCCAAGATCACACCACCCACCGCGCAAAACCTGCCACGCATCGAAGCCGACCTCTTCGCGCTCGCGCCGAGGATCATCAACATGCCTGAAGCGCAAGCCACTCTCACCGCAGAACACCTGGTGCGTTCGTACGATCCATGCATTTCGTGCGCGACCCACTTCCTCAAGTTGAGGGTCGAAGAGAAGTGACGAGAGTCGCGGTTATCGGCATCGGGCAAAGCCTGCGCGGCGATGACGCCGCGGGTTTGGAGACAGTCCGTCAGTGGCGAAAAAAGTTCCCGGAAACGGCGGGCAGGCCCGAGGTCCAGATCGAAGCGAGTGAGTTGCCCGGTCTCGCGTTGTTGGATGTGCTCAATGATGTCGATGCCGCGATCCTTGTGGACGCCGTCAAAAGTTCCGCAACGCCGGGCACGATCCATCGTTTGAGTGAAGCGGAGTTGGAGTCGTTCACGTCCGATTCGAAATCGGGACACGAAGACGATCATCCGCATCATCGGCATCGAGGCGGAACAGATGGAAACCGGCGCGGGATTAAGCAAGACCATTGAAGATGCAATGCCGGAAATTTGTGAAGCGCTCGAAGAAGAAGTAAACAACCTGCTCAAGTAAAAATAATTGCCGGGTGATCCGGCAATTATTTTGCCCATTCAAAATTCAGCGGTTGAATTTTGAAATTATTTTGGTATAATCCCAACACTATCGACCAAGGAGAGACACATGGAAATCAATTATCAGGAAACCAGCAAGGACTTGCTTACCCGTATCGACATTCACGAAAAATACGGCTCTGCCAACATCGACGTTTGGACAAATGACCTGCTCAAACCCCAGGCGGGCATGAAAATTCTCGATGTCGGTTGCGGCGCGGGCAAGCTCTCTTTCCTTTTTGACGATTACACAAAGGGACAGGCAAAGATCACAGGCGGCGACTTCTCGGAAGAATTGCTCGACAAAGCCCGCGCAAAGAACAAGGAGCGCGGTTCGGACATCGATTTCCAATTTCTGGATTTCAACAAGCCGTTCAACTTTGCGGACAACACCTTTGACCTGTGCACGAGCGCCTTTGCCATCTATTACGCTTCAGACCTGGACTTTACATTTGGTGAGGCTCATCGGGTGCTTAACTCTGGCGGACGGCTTTTCGTCTCCGGTCCACTGCCCGAGAATAAGCAGATGTTCTACGACATCATCAAGGAAGCCACGAACGCGACCATCCCACCCATGCCCGGCTCCTCACGTTTCAAAGGCGACATCTTCAACACCATTGACCGCATCTTCGCCAAGACCGAACTGCATAAGTTCGAGAACCACCTCACCTTCCCCGAGGTCGCGCCGTTCATTGACTATGTCCGCGCATCGCTGAGTGAAGACCGCAAATTGTGGACGTCCATGTTCAACGGCAAGGATGAATATGAAGCCTTGATCGGGAAGATCACCGATGTGGCTACACGCTGGTTCAATCGCGACGGCAAATTGGTCATGACCAAGGTCGTTGGCGGAATTTTGGCAACGAAATAGCGGATGTCATTGCGAGCGTTCGTTGCGAAGCAATCCTCCACTAGCGAGAGGAGATTGCTTCGTCGCTCACTCCGTTCGCTCCTCGCAACGACAGAGATTATTCATGAACTTCTTCGGCAGAAAAGTCCTTTTCCTTGGTGCGCATCCCGACGATATTGAGTTGGGATGCGGCGCTTTGTTGCACCACATCGTCAAGACAACCGATGTATTGTGCGTCACGCTTTCGGACAACCAGAAAAATCCTGACCTGAAAAATGTGAAGGGCGAGCATTACGAGGCGATGACTGTGTTGGGCGTTCCAGAAGAAAAGATCATTTTGGGTCCGTTCACCACGCGAGTGTTCCCTGACTCGCGGCAGGAAATACTCGAATATTTCCTCAAACTTCGCAAGGACTTCAAACCCGACCTGATCTTTGTGCACTCAAAACAGGATGTCCACCAGGATCACAACACCATGACCGATGAAGCACTGCGTGCCTTCCGCGGCATCACGGTTCTGGGTTTTGACGTTGTCCGATCCTCCTACGATTTCTTCCCTCACTTTCTTGTTGAAGTGACCGAAGAGGACGTAAACAAGAAGATCGAAGCGTTATCCAAATACGAGACGTACCGCGACCGCTATTACTTCAATGCGGAGTTGACGCGTTCCATCATGGTGCGTCACGGCGCGCTGGCAGAATGCCCTTTTGCGGAAGGTTTCGATATACTTAGAATTGTCGGTGCATTCGAAAAATAAATTAGAGGTATGAGCATGGAATATTTAACGCTTCTACAGGAATTAACAAACAGCACGGAGATGATCCGCACCCTGCTGGCGGGAATCCCGCAGGAAGATGCAGCCGTCAAACCAACTCCGGAAGCGTGGTCCATCCTCGAGGTGACCTGTCACCTACGCGATGAGGAACGCGCAGATTTCCGCGCACGACTGGACACCATCCTGCATCGCCCGGCTGAACCGTTCGCCATGATCAATCCGCAGGGATGGGTCACAGAGAGAAAGTACAACGAGCAGAATTTCGAACAGATGATAGAGAGTTTCTTCGCTGAGCGGGCACAGTCACTGGAATGGCTAAAAGGTCTGGCAGGTGGAGATTGGGAGACTACTCACACCGATGAATACGGCTCGGTCACAGCGGGCGAAATGTTCTCCTCCTGGATCGCCCACGACAACCTGCACATCCGTCAATTGGTGGAATTGAGGCGGGCACACATCGAGAAAATCACACAACCCTACCCGATCGAATACGCGGGTGAATGGTAAATCAAAAAGTGGAAAGTCGAATACCGACTTTCCACTTTTTGATTCGATCTCGATCAATCCTATTCTTTCGGTATGCCCACCTGGATCACTCCCTCCACCACCTTCACCGGATACGCTGGGATATCCACCACGGCAGGCATTTGCACAGCCTTTCCTGTCTTAACATCAAATTCAGCTCCATGCCGGGGGCAGACGATGTTATAGCCTTCCAGATCTCCATCACCAAGTGGACCGTCGTCGTGGGTGCAGACATCACCAATGGCAAAGAACTGACCTGCGATATTG
The DNA here is from genome assembly GCA_041302025.1 of Chloroflexota bacterium. Classification (GTDB taxonomy): domain Bacteria; phylum Chloroflexota; class Anaerolineae; order Anaerolineales; family Villigracilaceae; genus Defluviilinea. The sequence continues at coordinate 4,658 of JBFYRY010000369.1, forward strand.
AAGATCACGATCGCCTTGCCGTCAATTTCAAGAAAAAGCCTTTCGCCGTTTGGCAGTTCGCTGGCAGGCGCGATCTCTGCATATTCAACTTTTGATTCGTCGGTTTTTGTGTAATCGAACATCGTCATTCCACCAGATCATCGCTGGCTTCGCCTAGACCATACACACCCGCCTTCAACACCTTGAGCGAAAGCAGGGCGCACTTCAAACGGACAGGTCCCAGGTCGATGCCGAGCATATCGAGGATATCCTGTTTGTTGAGGTGTTTCACTTCTTCGAGCGGCTTGCCGATGATGGATTCGATCAGCAGGTCAGCAGAGGCTTGCGAGATGGCACATCCATGCCCATCGAAGCGAGCGTCCTTGACTGTCCCATCGGCGGCAGTTTGGATCGTGATCTCGATGTGGTCGCCGCACAGTGGATTATTATCAGCAAACAGAATATCGTGCGGATCAAGTTAGTCCGCTAGTCGGTCAGTCTGCTTGTCTACTAGTCCACGGTCTCCACAACCAGGAGACTGACAGACCAGAAGACTATGAGACTAACCGAACAATTCCTTCACTTTGTAGATCCCATTCACCAGCAGATCCACTTCTTCTTTTGTGTTGTACAAATAGAACGAAGCGCGGCTGGTGGCGGGGATTCCAAACTTCTCATGCAGTGGCTGTGCACAATGATGTCCGGCACGGACAGCGATCCCGTCCTTGTCCAGGATCTGCGCCACGTCATGCGGATGCACGCCTTCGAGCGTGAACGCCGCCACCCCACCCTTATGCTGGGCATCGGGACCGAACACCTTCACCCCGGGAATTTCCTCCAACCGTTCGAGCGCATATTCCGTTATTTCATGTTCGTGTGCGGCGATCGCGTCCATGCCGAGTGAAGTGAGATAATCCACTGCCGCACCAAAACCGACAGCTTCTGCAATGGCGGGAGTCCCGGCTTCGAATTTGTGCGGCAATGAGTTTGCGCGGAAGGAACGAAGCTTGACTTCCTTGATCATATCGCCGCCGCCCAGGAACGGTGGCATCTTTTCGAGCAGATCCGCTTTGCCGTATAACGCACCGATCCCTGTCGGTCCGCACATTTTATGGGCAGAGAAGGCAAGGAAGTCTGCATCGAGTGCCTGCACATCCACTTTCAAGTGCGGGACAGACTGCGCCGCGTCAACCAGCGTCACCGCGCCAGCCGCGTGTGCGAGGCGGATAATCTCCGCAGCGGGGTTGATCGTGCCAAGGACATTGGACATGTGCGTAAACGAGACCAGTTTCGGGGTCCGCGTGAGAAGCGTTTTGTAGACGTCCAGATCGAGCAAGCCGGAATCGGTCACAGGGATGAAATCCAGTTCGATGCCGCGTTCCGCTTGAAGCATATGCCACGGGACGAGGTTCGAGTGATGTTCCATCTCGGTCAGGATGACAAGGTCACCGGCTTTGAGGTTCGCACGCGCCCATGTGTACGCAACCAGGTTGATCGATTCGGTTGTGTTGCGCGTGTAAATGACCTGCCGCGCAAAAGGCGAATTGATGAATTTTGCGATCTTCGCTCGCGCGTCTTCATACAACGCGGTCGCTTCTTCTGCAAGCGTGTGGACACCGCGATGGATATTGGCATTCGAGCGGCGATAGTAATTGTCCATCGCCTCGATGACCGCCACGGGTTTTTGCGATGTGGCAGTGGAATCAAGATACACCAGCCGAACACCGTCGGATGTTTCGCGCTGTAGGATGGGGAATTCTTTGCGAATTTCGGTTATGTTGAGAGACATGGGTTTCTGGAGCGAGACAACAGACGCACAGGAAACCGATGCGCCTTGTCACTGGCTAATAGTCAGGAATGATTTTTTCTTTCTTCGCCGATTTCTTGCTCACCACCGGGCGGATGGACTCAGATGCCAGCGGATACCAAAGGATGCGGTCAGGAACCATCCAGCCGTCGGTGAGAAAGACATTGGAACGGAACTGCACGGCAACCATCTTGTTATCCACCTGCACAACGATGCCGGCGATCCATCCGCGTATGCGGTCCTTGTTCTTTTCATGGTCGCAAAACACTTCGACCGTATCGCCCACTTGAAAATCGTGCATGGCGCCGGGCGCCTTCATGTAAGCGAATTGAGGGAGCCGAAGACCCTTCGACGAAAAACGGCGCGCCTCTCCATTCTGTGAAATCCGCGGCGGTGCGATCTTGTTGACCACATGCACTTTGACAGCAGATTCCGATTTTGCGTCAGCGGTCTTCCTGGTCTTTGCCCTGACCTGAAGTGTTTTCCCGGTCTTGCTTTGAACAACGGTCTTGGGCTTTTCACGGACAACCGTCCTAGCTTTTACAGGAGTTTTCGATTTTGTCTTTACTTTGGTTTTTGCGGTCATGGGTATTCTCGATTCTTCAAATCAAACTATACCGCACTCGGTCAAAAACTGCGCTTTCCACCTTCTAGAAAGGCGCAATTTTTGACCGTGGGTATTATATATCATGCCAAACAGACTACGACATTTTATCAGCAATATATTGCTGGAAGCGCTCGCGTACACCTTCGAACGGGATGCGCTGAAAGATCGGGTCGAAGAATCCCTCCACCACGATCTTTTCGGCTTCCGCCTGAGGGATGCCGCGTGATTTCAAATAGAAGAGTGGCTCGGCTTCCAATCTACCAACCGTTGCACCATGTGTACAGCGGACATCGTCCGCGAGAATCTCCAAGCCAGGGATGGAATCGGCTCGGGCTTGGTCGCTCAGGACGAGATTACGATTCGCCTGGTAACCGTCGGTCTTTTGTGCGCCAGGGGCAACATAGATCATGCCCTGCCACACGGAGCGGCTATTACCTTTCAATGCGCCCTTGAA
>JBFYRY010000370.1:0-3201 GCA_041302025.1 Chloroflexota bacterium
CGGATCGCCCGGGATGCCGTTCAACCAGTAGTCAACTGTGGTATGGCGAACATATCCTGTTGCGAAACCGGCAACCGCAGTTATCGCACCGCCGATGAGTATCAGGTACCAGCCAGACTCTTTGCGGACGCCGAGCTTATAGATTGCGGCAGTCAATAACCACCAGCCAACCCATAACCTAAGAAAGCCAATGAAGGTTATGGCGATGCCCTCTGCAAACATTGGGCGCTACGCGGAAGGCCGCATGTCCGTTTGAGAAACTGTATGTAGCTGCAACGCCGAGAGCCATAAACGTCATGAAATCGACCATTTTCTGCTTAATATCGCCTTTGTCCATCAATAGAATGGCGAAAAATGGAATTAGACAGATCATCATGATGATAACTGCCGGAGGGAAGCCGCCATATTTCGTGCCGATAAAGTTCATCCACGGAACGGTCATATATGCACCGCCTACTGAAGGAACTGAGAAGCATAGTAACGCAACGGCGCGGGCCCAAACTTCTCCATTGTAAAGCGGTTTGAGAATGAAGAAAGCCGCGATCCCAGCGCAAAGGGTTAACGTAGCCCAGAAAGGATAGAAAAAACTGACCAGCCAAGTGGTAAGGGTCAGCAGGGGCCAACTGGGATCACCAGTGGCTTTGAATTGTTCGATGCGCTCAAATTGGAGCTCGACAATGGGGTTCACCATGTCGAATGCAACAAACGGCACATAAACAACCATCAAAATGGCGGCAATAACCAGGATCGTTATTGCTGCAAGACGGGTATTGCGGGGTGTTTGTGATAACATTCTTCCTCCGATGATATAGATTGTCCTGAACGAAGTTCAGATTGTGATATGGGTGTATCTCTGTAATTGTGAGCTTAAACGAGCGGTGCCGAGATTGACAAAAAGGTAACCTCGCGAGAAAGTAGGAGTTGCACAACAACCCTACTAAAAACGGAGGCTACCAATGGAATTGTCCCATAATGACACGACTTTGCATAGTCCAGCAGCCAAAAAGTTGGCAGAATTTCTTCGCAAACGACAAGGAAGCTGTAATCTGGAATTATCAGACTTCGAACGTTTCGAGAGTGAGTTGCACGAGCAGATTACTGCTCTGGAGTGTGAATTGGTGAGCGAAGAACTGGCTCGGTACGATGTGGCAGCAGAAGAAGTTGAAGTGGCTGGGGTGGTCTATCATCACACCCTGACATCGTCGGAGACTTACTTGTCAGCGGCGGGGCTGGTGACAGTGACACGGAATCTGTATCGTCCAGCCGGGCGCGGGAGCAGGAGTATTTGTCCGTTGGAACTGCGAGCCGGGATTATCAACGGGTATTTCACGCCACGCGCCGCCCGACAGGTGGGATTCGTCATGGCGCAATTGACCTCCGGAGAGAGTGAAGCCTTGTTCGATGAGTTAGAAAACATGCGGCCCTCGCGCAGCAGTCTGGATCGTTTGCCCAAAGCGTTGTCTCCGCATTGGGAAAGTCAGCGAAGCGAATGGGAAGCGGCGTTACGAGAGCAAGAAACCGTCCCGGCCGCAGCGGCTGTTGTGGCAATATCGGTGGATGGAGTCATGGCACCCATCAAAGGCGGCGACAAGCGCGATCAGCAAAGCCAACCTGGCAAACATGCCAGCGGTCCGACGGGCTACAAAGAAGTGGGCTGTGGCACTGTCGTGTTGTATGATGATCAGGCAGAACGCCTCCAGACGGTGCGTTATGCCCGTATGCCTGAGAATAAGAAAGCTACCCTGCAACAACAATTGGAAACCGAAGTCGCCAGTATCCTGGCCTTGCGTCCTGACTTGCTCCGTATTCACCTGGCGGATGGCGCTAAAGACAACTGGCGTCTATTGAACGAACTCGAAGCCTGTATGCCGAAGCCTGCGCAGCCTCCAATCGAAATCCTGGACTTCTATCACGCCTGCGATCACTTGAAAAACGCCTGTGATGCTGCCTGGGGCGAGAGTACCGCAGAAGGCAAAGCCCAATTTGAGCGACTGAAAACTTTGCTCAAAGAAGCCGAGGATGGGGCTGAACGGGTCATCGGCTCATTACGCTATCGGCGAGACCGGGCCAGCGGGAACAAGCGCAAACGTTTACAAACCGAACTGACCTACTTCCACAATCAGCGCCACCGCATGCGCTACGCTGAATACATCCGCCAAGGCTTGCCCATTGCCAGTGGCGTGATGGAAGCCAGTTGCAAAACTCTGGTTACGCAGCGTTTGAAACGCTCTGGAATGGCCTGGGCCATGCCCGGCGGCCAAGCCATCTTAACCTTGCGCAGCCTGATCCAGAGTAATCGCTGGCGACCAGCATGGGAATTGCTTCGAGCTGATTTCTGTAAAGATGTGAAGGCGCGAAAGACCCTAAACCCTTCACCCACGACAGCTTTGCAACAATCCGAAAACCTTATCCAACCGGTTCAAGGACTTGGTTACGTAGATTATGCTGCCCTTCCATTGGCCGCATAGTTTGTTCACCGATACTCACAATTACAGAGATACACCCATATAACATTTATATGTTTATGTTGCAAATAGCGAATTGGGGGGTACAGTGCAAAAGTCTCGGCGAGTGGTATCTACTTCAGGATGCAGCCGGTCAAGCCGGGGACGACGTCATGGCGGCGGGCCTGTTCAGGCGAATATAGCGGAAGGTATTGCATGAGCAATGGACGCGGCCCGACGAAACTCATTTCGCCGCGCAGGATGTTGTAGAGTTCAGGCAATTCGTCAAGGGAGAGTGAACGCAGGAAACGCCCAAAGGGAGTCAAACGCTCGGAATCCGGCGGCAGATTTCCGTTTGGACTGAGTCGATTCATCATCGTGCGGAATTTGTAGATGAAGAATGGATGTCCCATGTAGCCGGGTCTTTGCTGGCGAAAGAGGATGGGAGTCCCCAAAAAGATGCGGACTAGAATCGCTGTCAGCAAAATAACAGGCGAAAGGATAATGAGTCCGATAAGCGCGGCGAGGATGTCAAAGAGGCGTTTCCTGAATGGCATGGAAGGATTTTACCATTCGGGATGCCATAAAATAGAGACAAGTTTTGTGGTATATTTTATTCAGGAGTAACAACCATGAATGAGCGTATTTTGATCATAGAAGACGATCAGGCAATTTTGAAGATGTTGCAACGCGGCCTGACTTTTGAAGCCTATACCGTTGACACTGCCACAGACGGCCGCACAGGTTTGATTTTGGC
>JBFYRY010000371.1:0-3187 GCA_041302025.1 Chloroflexota bacterium
TTGTTGTATCTTTCCATCCACACCGAAAATGGACAGTTCCTGGGATGTGAGGTTGGTGGAGTTGTCTGTTACGTAGCTGATACAAGCCACCTGTGTGGAAGTAGGCGACCATGTGCAACTCCCGCCAAGGGCGGAGAGATAGACTGGTTTCCCTGTTTGATAATTGGCAATGCCATGGCCAATGCAACTCTCTTCCATGCAAGGAGTGGTGAAGAGGACATGACTGCCATCCGGCGATACCTGAGGTTTGAGGACGGCTGGAAGGCCATCTCTGGGGGAGATCACCAGGTGGGATTTCTCATCGGTGAGGTTAAACTCCCAGACTCCTTTGTTCTTGAATTGGGTGGGGTTATCCCCTGTCATGACGGTATCGTACAGGATCCCTTTCCCCGTGGGAGACCAGTCGAAACTGCCGTCGAAATTCTGGAAGAGAGTTCTGATCTCGGATGTCTGGAGATCAAACCCGTACACGGCCGGCTCCCCATGAGTGTTCACGATATAAGCCAGCGTGTTACCATCCGGTGACCATTTCCACCCCCCGAGCGGAATACGTTGTGCGCTGCTGGATGCAGGAAGGGATGTGAGTTTGGTGAGACCACTTCCATCCGGGTGGACAAGCCAGAGGTTATTCTGGTTCTCCAAAGCGATCCATCCTTCCACGCCTGGTGTTTGAACAGTCTCGGTTGCAGTTGCCGCATCCATGACCTGTGTGGGAGCTATTACGGTTGGAGTATAAGCAGGAACAGGACTTTCAGTCGGTGTTTTATTTGTCAGACTCGAAAGCGCCTGACAAGCCAGGGATGGAAGCATGGATGCCAGGATCAGAATTGAAAGTGTCGTCTTTTTCATAAACTCTCCCTATATCCTTTTTTGTAGTTCCTTTTTCATGGAACATTGTAGTTCTACATTGGGAGTCTACCAGCGCATCACGGCAAGTCAAGTGTTGAAACTGACTTGCCGGCGCGGGGTGTTGACACTGGACGTTCCGGCGAATCCACTATCCACGTCAGTGATCAATCGTTAGGAGTTGAAGGGAAGAATGCAGTCATGATTTTTCCAACCATTTAGTCCCCAATAATGCTACGACAAAAACAAATAGACCCACGATACCATTTCGAATCCATACCTTGGTGATTTCTCGTCGAGTGAACTCATCGATAGTAAAAACTTTGCGCGAGATTTTTACACTTTCTTTCACAAAACCAAAATCAGCGTCGCAACCCCTATACGCCAAATCAGTTGTTGGTTGAAAACCATCAGGAGCCGCGGCAAAAATATAAATTTCATCACATTGTGAACCTGCAAGAAATTCACCCCACTTTCCATTATCATCCGTGCGTCTATAACCTTCATATTCACAGTTCTCAATTTGACTTTCTGGCCGATATCTAAACCAAACACATACATTTGCAAGAGGCGGCTCATTTTCTTCACGAAGCCCGTTGGCGTTTTCATCCAACCATGTCAACACATATGCCCCACCATCGCCAATGCCAAAAAGATCGGCATAGATATCGCTGTTTAGAAAAAGAGAATAGCCGAGAGAGATTAGTGGGAATATAGCAACAATCCCCCAGAAGATAATTACAGACCGAACAAAGTGCTTCATAAAAATATTTCCCAACAACAAATAGCTATACAGAAAATTTCGCTCATAATATTCCCCTTCATGCACAAGCTAGCAGGCTTGAACATTGAACGAGCCAACCTGTAAACCTTGAACCGCTAATGCAAATGCCCGTTCTTCTTCGGGCAGAAGTGACCCTCCGGCTCCATTGGCTGACCGCATTGCGGACAGACCGGGCGACCACGTGAGACCACCTCCACGCCCCAGCGCGCCAGCATCCGTATCTGCGTGCGCGACGCCCAAAAGCGGACCACTGCCGCAGTTTCGGGGTCGTCCTCTTCGGTCAAAATTTCCTTGACGAACAGCACCACCAGGTCGCGTTCCTTTTCGTAGCCGAGACCGATCTCCCCGACGCGGAAGAGCGGGTCCACGGGCGGGTTGATGCGCATCACTTCCTCCACATAATCGCCGGAGGCTTCTGAGAGATCCGGGTTCTGTTCGTCCAGTTGTGCAAGGAACTGTTCCAGGTGGATGGCGAGCGAGTGCAACTGCACCTTCTCGATGATGACTGTGATCGTGCGCTGTTCCTGGTAGGCTTGTAAATAAAAAACGCGCTGACCGGGTTTGCCGATGGCATCCGCAGTCAGGTGGTCGCAGGGGTCAATGTCGAGTTCAAAGCGTGGCATGAGCACCTTCAAAGTGAGTATACCAGAAGTGGAAAGTGGAAAGTATAATCTCGACATCCTCGCCCAAGGAGTTGCCATGTACGACAGAAAGAAACTCGACGAATTGAAGGATGCGCTGGAGAAGTGGGAAAAGACCGACCTGAGCAGGGCGCTCAACTCCCTGCCCGAACGGATGGAAGGATTCATCACGACCTCCTCCGAACCGATCAACCGACTCTACACCCCGCTCGATGTGGCGGATAACGACTACGCCTCCTCTCTTGGACTTCCGGGTGGGTACCCGTTTACAAGAGGAGTCCACCCGACGCTTCACCGCTCCAAACTGTGGACGATGCGCATGTTCGCCGGTTTCGGCACCGCCGAAGAGACGAACCTACGCTTCAAATATTTATTGGAACAGGGACAGACCGGTCTCTCCATCGCGTTCGATCTTGCGACATTGATGGGCTACGACACCGACCAGCCTGAAGCGCTGGGCGAGTTCGGCAAATGCGGCGTGGCGGTCTCCTCCCTGAAGGACATGGAAATTTTGCTCGATGGCATTCCGCTCGATAAAGTGTCCACAAGCATGACCATCAACTCTCCCGCCGCCATCATCTGGGCAATGTACATCGCCGCCGCCGAGAACAAGGGCGTGCGTCCCGACCAATTGCGCGGCACGACCCAGAACGACATTCTGAAAGAATTCATCGCGCAAAAGGAATATATCTTCCCGCCCGAACCTTCGATGAGACTGGTCGTCGATACGATGGAATTCGGCTCGCAGAAAGTCCCGCAATGGAACACCATCTCGATCAGCGGATACCATATCCGTGAAGCGGGTTCGACCGCCGCACAGGAACTGGCGTTCACGCTCGGCGACGGGCTGGAGTACGTGCGCTGGGGCATCGCCCGCGGCATGGATGTGGATGAGTTCGCGCCGCGCCTCTCGTTC
>JBFYRY010000122.1:0-10605 GCA_041302025.1 Chloroflexota bacterium
ATATCCCATAATCCTGTCCATGCATTTCGCACGAAACGGCGAGATATTTCCCGTCCGGTGACCATTCCACTTGCCAGGCGGGGTGACCGGTATCCAGCATGAGTTGCGGATCACCGCCATTGACAGAGATGATGTATGTGCTGAAATGTCCCTGCTTGTCGCTGAGAAATGCAAGTTGACTTCCATCCGGCGACCAACAGAAATTAGGTTGCAGTGCGTGTGAGATGTTCGGGGTTAAGTCGGTGTGCGCCTTTGTGGACGGGTCGTAGACGACGAGATGATAACTTTCACTGCCGTCCGTATCCAGTGCGTAAGCCAGTTTTGTGCCATCAGGCGAGTAACGCGGGTTGAATTTTCCGCCTCCGCCTGATGTGAGTTGGGCGATGTTCCCCTCTCCCTAGGGGTGAGGGTGATAATTCCATTTCATAAATCTGCCATTCACCGGTCTTGTTCCAGGCGAAGGCGAGTTTGGAGCCATCGGGTGAGATGTCGAAGAGATGGTCAACGTGTGGGACGCGGAGGAGTTGGGTGAGATCGAGCATGGGATGTGCTAATAAACTGACAGTCACCTTCAAGGTGACTGTCAGTTCGTTTTAGGCTGTTGCAAGGGCAAGATCAAGTTCCGGCAATTTGTCCATGCCGGCTTTTTTGGCGAGGTCAAGGACAAAGGCGTGAAGTTGGTCTACTTTGGCGGGATCAAGTTCCGGCTTGGTGTATGAAGCGAGCAATTCCTTCACGCGGACCTTTGCACGGGCGAGAGTGTCCAGTGATCCGCCCTCTTTCCAGCCGCGCATTGAGTCCCGATCAATGACTGTGCCGGGTATGTGCTGTTCCTTTTTAAACAACTTCATCGTGATCTTTTGCTTGAGGAAGTCGCCGCCTTTGAAGTTTATATCGTGGTCATAGAAGCCGGTGGCGAGTGTTTCGGTTTGGATGATCATACCGCCCAGCATGCGTTTTGCCATGGCGATGCCTTCCGCGTCGATGACGAGTTTCTCGGGGCTTTGGCAGAGGAGCGAGTCCAACATGCCCGAGCCGGAGATCATGTTGATGCCGCTCAGTGCACCAACCAGCGCGCCCATGCCACTTTCGAGACCGGCTTGCATGTCCAATACTTTTGATTCGGTCGCGCCGAGGTAGGCGTGCGTGGGCAAACCGAGTGATTTTCCGACCTGCGCGTAGGACGAGTCGATCATGGCGGTTTCCATGGAACCCATCGGCGTGCCGCCTTTACGCATATCGAAAATGGAGGGCGCGCCGCCCCAAACGATGGGGGAGCCGGGTTTGGCGAGTTGATGGATGGTGATGCCGGAGAGACACTCCGCCGCGTGTTGTGTGACCGCGCCCAGCAATGTGACCGGAGCCGCCGCGCCCGCCAGAGGCATGGAGACGATCTCTGCGGGGATGCCCGCGCGCGCCAACGCGATCAATTGACCCGCGCCGAAATTCGACCAGATCAATGGAGGCGATGGACAAACATCGAAGATGGCGCGCGGTTTCTCGCGCAGATTGTCGCGCCCGCCTGCAAAGATGGCGAGCATGTCGATCATGTGGTGTACGTTTTTGTTGCTGAATGCGCCGGTGACGATCGGTTTCTTTGAGTACAACATGACCAGGTACAGGCGGTACAGGTCGTGTATATCCTTGGGGACGTCATCGCAGACCACCGCTGTGGACTGTGCATCGTATTGGGGGATCTGCTCGGCGACCTTGATGAGTTTGATCAGGTCCTGGGTTTCGGTGGTCTTGTGTTCGAAAGTTTCAGGGTCAAGGATGGTGACGCCGGACGAACCCGGGTCAAATTGGACCGTTTCTCCGCCGTACACCACTTTCTGGTTGCCGTCGTAATCGTAAAGATAAAACTTCTGCGGGACGGTGCTCAATGCGATCTTTACGATCTGTTCCGGGATCCTGACGACGAATGTCTCTTCATCCACCTGCGCGCCTGCATCCGCGAGAAGTTTGCGTGCTTCCGCGTTCTGCACTTTGATGCCCGGCTTGAGCATCAGTTGATATGCTTCTTCAATGATGCGCGGGAGAACTTCTTCGGACAGTAGGGTGAGCTTGGGTTGCATACCTTTAATTCCTTTCTATATTTTCCGTCATTGCGAGGAGGAGCGGAGCGACGACAAAGCAATCCTCAATACTGCATACAGGAGATTGCTTCGTCGCAAAAACGCTCCTCGCAATGACATTTAGTTTTTTTCGACCGACTCGATGATCTTTGCCATCTCTGCGCTGAGCTTCGGGTCAAGCGGATCGGGTTGATGCTCCTGTAAAACGCGCCTTGCCTTGGCGAGAGCCCAATCCCGTGCATCGTCTTTCTTGGTTTCCCATTCGCTGTACGGACGGCGGTCCATGAACTCGGGGCGGAAGAGTTCGCGGGCGTGCTGGCGGGTATGCTTCTGCGCGAGATAGTGACCTCCCGGTCCGACCTTGGCGACTGTTTCCAGCGCGAGCGTCTCTTCGTTGACTTCAATGCCCTGCATCATCTTGTGGACGATCGAGAAGATCTCGCAGTCCAACATCATCTCGGCAAAGGACCAGATGCGGCTCCCGTGCAGGAACCCGCATCCCAACAGCATGTCAGACATGACAATGCTTGCCATGAAACTGGACATGGCACCTTCCAGTCCTGCCTGCCAGTTGGGTTCTTTCGCGCCGGTGGCGAATGCACCCATCGAGAGCGGGATGTTGTAAAAGTCTGCCAGCACATTGGTCGCCGCGCCGAAGAGGAAGTCTTCCGGTCCGCCACCGGTGTAGGAACCAAATTGGATGTCTGCGGCAGTCTGTGCGGCGGCATAGAAGACTGGCGCGCCGGGGAACGCGAGTTGGAGTAACGCTGTCCCTGCGATGACTTCCGCGTTGCCAACCGCAAGGTCGCCAGCCAGGGTCGCTGGTCCTGTGGTGAGACAGGATGCCATCGTCATGAAGCCGGTCGGGATGCCGTGTTCTGCCGCGATCAATGCCGCATCGAGACTGCCGCCATCGTGACCGAGCGGGGGAGCGGTGCACTGCATCAGCGAAAGGACGGGTCGCTCGCGCAGTTTGTCCTTTCCGCCCACGACCAATGCCGCCATTTCCATGGCGGCGTACGCTTCAGGGATGGAATAGATCGACTCGGTCTGGACGTGCTTGGTGGAGTTTTCCCAAATGGTCTTGATCTCGTGCAGACCGCGCGTCTCGGCGGGTTTATCCTGCGCGGACAATGCTACCCAATGGAAACCGACTTCCTCCGTACCGTCAGCGACGCGGGCGATGTCTCGCACGTCGCTCAGGACCGAGGTCCGTTTTTGACCCGTTTCGATGTCGATCACTTCCACACCGCACCCGTCCGTGCCAAGGAAGACGTGGTTGCCGTCCAGCGGACAATCCTGCTGTGGGTCGCGTGCCGCAAGATCGTATTTGGGCGGACATTTCTTCAACGCATCTTCAATCAGATTGGGCTTGGCGCGGACAATCTTTGTGTTGTGGTCAACGGTCGCGCCATTGGCTTCCCAAATTTCCAGCGCACGCTTGGATGGAAACCGCACGCCGACGTTTTCGATGATCCACAGCGTGGCATCATGGATTTTTTGTACTTCTTCAGGTTTTAGAACTTCCAGTTTCAGCTTTGGATTGCTGATCGATTTTATTTTTTTAGACATGTGTCCTCCCGATCAATATTCTTTGCCACAGAGTTCACAGAGAACTTTGAGAAAAGATTTTAAAAACTCATTCTCTCTGTGCACTCTGTGGCTTGTTTTATTCCTTACCAACCAGCTTCTTCGCTAATTGCACCGCCCCAATCGCGTCTTCCGATGTGCCGTCTGCTTTGATCTTTTCCGCCCAATCCCTGGTGATCGGCGCGCCGCCGACCATCACCTTAATGCGCGGACGTAGACCTTCCTTGTCGAGTTCATCGATGACTTCACGCTGACGAACCATCGTTGTGGTGAGCAGGGCGCTCATGCCGATGATGTTGGCGTTGATCTCGAGAGCCTTGCCGATGATCTTCTCGGCGGGCTGGTCCACGCCCAGGTCAACGACCTCAAAGCCTGAAGCGCTGAGCATGGTGGCGACAAGGGTCTTCCCGATCTCGTGGATATCGCCCTCGACGGTTGCAAGCACCACACGTCCCATTGTTTCACGTTCAGAACCGAGTTTGATCAGTTCGGGTTCGAGAACGGCTACTGCGGCTTTCATGGCTTCGCCTGCCATCACCAATTCGGGCAGGAAGGCTTCACCCTTGCCGAACAGATCACCGATGTGGTTCACGCCAATCACAAATCCCTTTGTGATGGCATCCAATGGATGCATCTGCAGTTCAATGGATTTCTGCGCCAATTCAACGGACTTTTCCGAATCTCCGTCAATGATGCTTTGAGCCATTTCCTTATACAGTTCTTCGCTCATGCTGTCTTCTCCTTATTTTTTGTTTTTAACAGGGATGAAACCTGCTCTTCTTTTTCATGCAGTAGTTCTGCGGGGTAATCAAGATATTGCACGAGCCACTTTCCAGATTCCATGAGATGCTGGATGGATTTATCGACCGCGTTTTCGATATCCCTTTTCCTGAGCGCGTCGAGGATGGCGGCATGTTCATTCTGCATGGAATCCATACTGCTTTCCAGCAATCCAGGCTTGCGGAAGATCGCCTCATACAACAACCAGTCAGGGAAGGCATTGGAGACAACGTCATAGACCTTTGTCAGTAATCCGTTATTCGACGCTTCTGCGATCAGGGAATGGAATTCGCGGCTTAACTGCCGGATATGGGATATGCCTTTCAGCGAGCGGTATTTCCCCATCTCCGCCAGCATCTTTTCCAGGACTTTGACCTGCTCCGGTGTTATGTTCCTTGCCGCCTCCTGGGCGATGATCGCTTCGATGATCAGGCGCAGACCGTAGGCTTCGACCACGTCCTTGGTGACCATCTCCCGCACACGGACTCCCCGGTAGGGGACCCGTTCCGCCAGCCCCGCCGCCACCAGCAGATCGAGCGCCTCACGCACCGGGGTCATGCTGACGCCAAGTCCCGAGGCGATATCGTCTTGCCTCAGCCATTCGCCGGGCTTGTACCTGCCTGAGACGATCTTTTCATGCAGAACATCGAAAACATCCTCTTTGAGAGGTCGCTTTTGGATGGTCTCTGTTTCACCTGCTTGCGCCGGACTCGTCATGTCAGCCTCGCTTTATGTGATTATACATTATATATAATTTTGTCGGCAACTAACATTTGTCACGTCATGGGGTGACGGTGTCATAATAGTCAGCCCCGGAGGCTGTAAACCGATCTTAGGTCCGATTTTCACATGCGATGGAGATATCCCCGGTCACAAGAAACAAAAAACACCTGGAATCAGGTGTTTTCTGTTTCTGTGCCCCCACGGGGATTCGAACCCCGGTCGTGGCCTTGAAAGGGCCGCGTCCTAGTCCACTAGACGATGGGGGCATGGACTTTATTAAGCGGGCGGATTTTATCACCCTACCCTGTGACGGTCAAGCATTTGAGTTACTTTTCCTCTTTGGTGCGCTGGTTGAGCATGGCGAGCATGTCAATCTTCTCGCGGTTGAACAGGATGCCCGGTGATTCCACCTTCAGGTTGGGGATGAGGATGGCGGTCAGGGTGGCATCGAAGAGGGGGATGAAGTTGCGTGTTTTGTCCGAGATCATGCTGACAAAGTCGAAACGCCCTGCAACTTCAAGTTTCCCTTCGATATCATAGGTGCTGGTGGTGAGACGGGCGGGGACTTCGGCAGTCTGTGAATATCCGCCGCGGACGATCGCCGAAGGTCCAAGATCTTCGCGCCGCGCCGCGCACAGCAGGAAGACCTGCGCTTTGACGAGGCGGACGATCTCGAAGTGGTCCACCAGTTTGGTGGGCATGTGGATGCGCGCGAGTCGGGCATCATGGATCTCTAGATGGGATTTCGTCACATCGTTCATGACACCCATCAAGCCATTGGTGGAGACCATTACCTTTCCCACAACACGATACCCTGCAGTGTAAACGTCTGCCGGGAGGAAGCGATAAGTTCTTTGTGAAGTATCCATGGTGTTGCCCTGCCTTGAAGTTAACGGTTAATCCATCGACGGTTGGGAAATGCTCGGTTTGCGCGGATCAGGCCGGCGGGTCGGTTTAATGCGGCGCGTGGGCTTTCCGGCATTGGGGCTGAGGAGCATGGTCAGCCAGGAGATGGCTTGCTCATCGTATTCGCGCTTCCCGCACATGTCGCATACCCAGGCTGGGAAGTTGGGGACGGTGATCAATTCCTGCCCGAGCCATGTGAAGTAGGTGATGTGCCGGAGGTGCATGACCCCGGCGGGACATTCATTGCACGGATGGGCTTCGGGAGCGAACATGGAGGGCGTTTCGTTCATATCCATTCCTTTGCTCATTGACCGGCGTAGACTTCTTTTACCTGGTTGATGACCTGCCATTCGGGCGGGGGCCAGTAGATCAATACGGCTTTCCCGATTACATTCTCCATCGGGAGAAAACGCCATTGATGCGAGTCTTTCGATGCGTTGCGGTTGTCGCCCAATACAAACAATTGATCATCGGGAATCACCCATTCGCCATCGTACAGGGGCGCGGCGGCGATGTATGGCTCCTCGATGACAACGCCGTCAATGCTGACAACGCCGTTGTGAATGGAAACCGTTTCACCCGGAAGACCGATCACACGTTTGATCAGGTCCTCCTGCGGGTTCATCGGAAAGACAAAGACCACAATATCGCCGCGTTGCGGTTCGCCGGTCTTGTAGGCGAGTTTGTTGACAAGGATATATTCGCCATTCTTCAGTGTCGGGATCATGCTGGTCCCATCCACGCGGACGCGCACTGAAATGGCATTAATGCCGAAATATAGCACAGCCGCCAGCACCAGTGTTTCCAGGATATCCAAAATTGCCCGTTTCCAATCGACGGGATTTTCGGCTTCGGGGATGGGCTGGCTCTGTGATTCCGGCGGGGTTGGCAGATCAGACTGAATCGTTTCCAAGCGGTTGTTTCTCCGCAAAAGATTATACTGCCTTTTGCAGGGACTCTCTCAGGCTTAAGGCTGGTTTAACTTAATTGTAACTTTGGATGGATGGCTATCTTTTCTCGTGATCCGCCCAATGGCGGATGAATTCCGCCTGTTCACGCGTTTCCGGCGATGTGACATGGATGATGCTTTTGGGTACCTTCTGCCACCATTCCGCCAGTTGCCGGAGCGCCTGCTCGCCCGTCATGCCGCGCCTCACAAGAAAACAGCCGACGGTTGTTCCCGTGCGGCCAATGCCGCCCCAGCAATGCAGGTAGATCTTCCTGCCCGCCTCGAGTTCGACGTCGATCGTATCCAGTATTTTTGTCATCAGTTCGGGCGTGGGCAGACCGAAATCGCCAATGGCGAAGCGGTAATGCTGTACCTCCACTTCGTGAAGTTTTGCCTCATCCAACAGCAGGCGGACATATGCAACGGTTTCATTGGGTTTGGTCAGGTCGATGAACGTGTTGAAACCCGCGTCGAGCAGGGCATCGATCCGTTTTCGTGTCTGCTCCGAGTCGAAATGGGCGGGATATTCACCTGCCAGCAGGCGGTCCGGTTCGACCCAGTAGGATTCTTGAATGGGACGGGCAATATCGTTCATTGTTCCAAACCTCCCGCTATGGGATGCTGATCTTGATCCATCCTACATCGAGCAGGTACAGGTAAATATACCCGACCAGTAAAAGGACCCAGCCAAACAATTGCAGTCTGTCCATCAGGTTTTCCCACGACAATGTGAAGTTATCCTTGATGGTCTGGACGATATTCTCAAGATTATCGAGTTTGCTCCGCACGCTTTCCTTCCAGTCGGTGAGATAGAACTCCCTCTGGATGGCTTCGTAGAGTTTTGCCGTGTACCAGTCGCCGATGAGTAACATGTTCTGTTCGGCGCGTTCGAAACCAAGCATCACCTCCAGCCGGTGCTCGGCGATCTGGCGGATCATGCCGCGCGTGGGACGCGGGCGGCGTTTATTCTGGAAGAAGGTTTCGCTGATCTTATCCAGCATCTCCTCGATGGTCTGGTCCAACATGCGGTATCGCAACAACTGGTAATTGCCGATCTTGAGCAGTGCAATATCGGAACGGAAGTCCGCTTTGGGGGCAATGATGACCGCGCCCTCCCAATCGATGAGAGTCAACTCCTCGGCGGAATAACGCGTACGCGATGAAAGCACATCACCCACCTCTTCCTTGTCGAACACTTCACGCTGGGAGCGGATGAAATTGGCGATGGCAAACGCATTCTTGTCGATCCACTTGTCGGGTGTCGGTTTTGCCTCCTGCACCAGCAGGATGCTGTATTCCTCGAACATCGCGTTCCGGCGATGGACTTCCGGGATGTAGCGGCTCTGCAAGGCGTTCTGGATCTTGATCCGTGCCTGTAAAACGGAAGCGGCAAACGGGTTCGGAAGATCGAAGCGGCACTCCACCATTTGCACGCGGTCGTCGTAGCGGTGGCGCATCACCGAAACGGCGAAACCCTCGATCACAACGGTCTCATCGCCGAGAGTCACCAGGTCGATATCCACCGGCTGAAAATACGGCGCATCCTTGATCAACCCCTTGAACTGTTCCGGCGGAGTCGCCCCTCCATCCCCGGAATCGGGAAAAGCAAGAAGATAACAAATGTCCATGGCTTAAGTGTAGCACGAAAAATTTATACCTGTCCCCATGCGAAGAAGGTCGGCACATGCAGTCTGCGTTCACCGCGCGCGCGCGCCTGTCGATCCAACGCTTTCATTCTTTGGATGTCTGCCGCCGGCACGACTCCCGTTAGATCAGATTCTATCACCGCCCATTCGATCTCCCATTCATCAGGCGACGGTTCACTCTCCACGCTTTGAATTGTTCCCGTTTCGATGATCTCTATCCCCGCCTGAAAAAAGGACTCTGCCAGCCGCGCCCCAAAGTTTGGATTTGCACCTTGTCTTTGCAGAGAGTCCATTTGCCATTTCCCCAGTCGGATAAACTCACCGGGTTCATCGACTCGATTGAAATAATCCGGTTCGGCGAACGCGATGACATATCCGCCGGGTCGCGTTACGCGCTTCATTTCGAGCAACGCCCGCAATGGATTGCGCACCCACAACAGCAGGAAGTGGCAATAGACGATATCGAACAATCCGTTTGAGCAGGGGAGCGATAATGCATTGCCGCGTATCAACGAAGCGGCTGGGGTGTGGATTCTGCAATCGGCGAGCGCGGCAGTATCGAGGTCCAGCCCGTACCGTGTGAGATTTGTCGGGAGTTCAGAAAGGATCGCGCCTGTGCCGCATCCCACTTCGAGTACGCGGTGCGCTGTATCCAGTTTTACCTTGTCGAAGATATAAGCCCGCAGGTCGCGAGTCCATTTGGATTGCTGGGTGTAGCGCGTATGCCAGTTCATTCTTTGTAAACTCCGAAGGAGTGTAATATTTATAGAAAACGGATCGCATTAATGGATAACCCCGAAGGGGTGTCATGATTCATGTCATCCCTTCGGGATTGGTTATGTTCGGATCCCAAAATTACAATCCTGTCATCCCTTCGGGATTGGTCTAGTGCTTGATCTCTTTCCAATCATCCTTGAGAAGGTTGCCCAGCACCTGATCGGCTTTACCTTGTGTCGGCAGGACATCGCCATCGGGCTCCACATAAAGCCATGCCTTGCCTGCGCCATCGGGGATGTTATCTTCCGCAGTCTCGAATGAAACCGGGTTATCAGCGGAATAGGGAACGGGCAGGTCGGACTTGAGTGTGAGACCCAACTCTGCGGCTTTATCGCGCAGAGCGATATAGGTTTCGCGCAAAGAATCCTCTGAGATTGTCAGCGATAGACTCTGTACTTTTAAACCAGCAAGTCGTTCCAGAGTTTTTTCCGCGTGTACGGTGTTTTCCTTGTTCAGGGTGAGATGGACTGTGACGTAGATATCCGCAGGCATGATGGTCTCAAGCGCGGACCATGACTTTTTGTTATCGGGTTGGAGAATGAAGAGAATGTGGTCAAGCCCGGTCTGTAATAACAGATCGAGATATTTTTTATCGGTGAGTTTCAATCCGTCAGTGAGGAGCCCGCAGACCTGACCGTTCGCTTCGGCATGCGCGATCAGGTTGGGAAGGTCTTCGCGCAGGGTGGCTTCGCCGCCGGTGAAGGTGATGTGCGGGATTCCCGCCATCCATGCCTTATCGAGGATGGACTTCCACTCATCGGCGGTGAGTTCGCGGTCGACGCGTTTGGTCGGCGCGTATTCTGCCTGGGTGTGTGCGGGCAGGCGATAGGTGAGGGCGCAGTCGAGGCGGAGCGGGGCGGTGAGGTCCGCTGAATGGGGCTGAGCCAGCTCGAAGTCCAGGAAGGAAACGGGGTCCAGGTCCGGAGTCGAAATCAGGGTCTGGACGCGCTCCACAAAGTCGTTGAAGTCCGCCAGCGCCGCGTCCCTTTTCACGCGATAACGCGCAGAGATCAGTTTTGCGGCTTCGGCGGGTTCCGTCCCTTTGATGAAATGGAAGGCGTATTCCGCCGCGGTGGGGTTGAGTTGCAGGACGGTGGACGCGTTCAGGATCAAGATGCCCGAACCGTCCTTCTGCAGGCGCAGGTGCATGCGGTAGGGT
>JBFYRY010000372.1:0-3135 GCA_041302025.1 Chloroflexota bacterium
CCAGGCTGGCTTATGAAAAAACCATAGGAGAGGAGGCAATGAATCAATAAGATATACGATTGAAATCCATCAACATTCAATCACGCTCATGCCTGGCATGCCGACCCACGACGCAACAATCCATCATCAGGACCAAATATCTCATCCCCCTTGTCGGCAAGCCTTGATCGGAAAACGGTCCTGATATCAACACGAAAGTAAAGGAGAATAAGATGAAAAAGTGGTTTGCATTTTTACTTTTGGCCTCTCTGCTCCTCAGCACAGTCCCGGCGACTGCTGCGACCGAATCATCACTCGCAGCGCACTATGGGAGGATGCAGGCTATCCTGTTAGATGCAGAAGGGCATCCGATCGGCACAGCCGAGTATTGGAACAACCGACCGGATTTTCTGGTAGACCTTGCAGTTGCAGATGGCTGGCAATTTGCAGATGTGCAGGTTTATGCGGGGATGGAACCGCCTCTGCTGAAAAAGGATAAACCGGTTCCCGGTAAGTTCCCATGCGTGCGCACATTTACGAATAAACCCCAATCCGTCTTGATCCAATGTGACATGGTGGACGAATTCGCTTTTAAATGGGGTACAGATCGTTCTCGCTATATTGCCATCCATGGCGATTTGGTCAAACTGGATGCGTATGGCGTTGTGATAGCGAAAAATGATTTTTGGGTTTACCCACAGGAAGATGCTGTAATAAAAACCTTTGTGGCCTGGCCCGCACTGAAATATGGCGGCTATTTCACCAACGAATTCGTCCACCCAAAGACCGGTCACTTCATCGATTCACCCGTGGCGGGTCTCACTTACCGGACCCCGACCAGTTGGGGAACCACTGACACCTCTGGCGCATTTGACTACTTCCCCGGTGAACGCGTGGACCTATGGCTTGGTCCGACCTACCTGGGCAACCCCATTGCCGACCAGAAGATCTCGCCCATGGATATTTTTGAAGGCGCAGATCTGACTGACGTTCGAGTCGTGAATATGGCTCGCCTGTTGCAGAGTTTGGACGCCGATGGCGCCCCGAAGACTGGCATCAACATCACCGTTGGCGTCACCAGCTGTCTGAGTTCCGCCATGATGACGATGGATATCAGCGAAGTCGATTTTACTGACGGTTTTCTGGTCGATGAATTGATCAATACAACCATCGCCCAGTGTGCTGGCAACCCAGAGGTGACACTGGTAGCAGTATCGGCTGAAGATGCCATTGCCAACTTGGACCGATCCACCAATGGCAATATGTTCCGGAAGAACATCTCCCGCACGCCAAATCTGGTCAGTTCCAAATCCAAATTGGACCTTATGACGGTCTGGTTCCCGGCATTCAAAGCGGATGGCACTCCCGCAAACATTGAATACTTCGATGAAAACGGCAATTTGATTCGCACTGCCAATGATGCGAAGCCGGTGGTTGTAACCTACACGGACAGCGTTCCCGAGACCGGTGCAGAGGATATCTTTGCCGCCATCTCGCGCGATGATGGCAAGACCTTCAAGCGCATGAACCTCTCCCGTGCGGCAGACAAATCGTCCTTCACCCTGGCAAACGGACAACCCTACTATGGTGATGCCAAGAAGCCGGTTGTACAGGTCAAGGATAACAACATCCTGGTCGCCTGGACTAGCAAGTTCTGCAACAGCGGGAAACCGGCTTATGCCATCAGCCTCGAAGACGAGTATCTCTACGATGATCCTTACTACAAGGAAGATATCTGGGGTGTTGGCGGTCCACAGCGTTCCGTAGATTATGCTGAATTGGAGCACCCTGAAGCCGGTGAAATCCCCTTCAGTTGTGTATGGGTAGCGCGCGGCACGGTCGTTACCGATGCCATGATTGCCCAAGGCGGCTTCTGGTCTGGTTACTCAGTTGGTGAGATCGTCTGGTTCAAGCCGGAACGCCTGACCTCCGGGCGACGTGATGCCAATCAGATCTTTGCCGGTGGCGCAAACAATTCCGGTTTTGCCATCGTCTGGCAGGAAGACCCGGAAGGTCTGCTCCCTGGCAGTGCAGTAGGTCCTGGCGAGGGTTGGAGCGGTGCCACCACCAGCCACAAAACCGACATCTGGTACAGCTTCATCACCATGGCAGATTTCAGCAAGGTGGATGTCAACTTTGTCTCGGGCGGCGAGCCCCTGCATGACGATCCCGAACTCGTTGGGCGCCCGAAGACATTGGTACCCATGTCCCTGCCAGTGCGTCTCACGGACAACGCTGCTGTCAACACCGACAATATGATGGTTCAACTGGATGAAAACGGCTATCCGGTACTGGATGCCAATGGCAGCTATATTCCATCAGACGACATCTATTCCACATCTGATGTGTCTGCCATCTCATACGAGGCTGAAAACCTGACAAGTTGCGTCAAGTTCGAAGGCGGCGAATCGATCGTGGAACGCGATTCGTCAGAGATTGCAACCTATCATGCGCTCCCGAGTGCGCTACCTCTTGACCATAAAGCGACCATGAATTGTACGAATTGTCATGTGCCTTATGGTCTGCCGCCTGTGAAGGAAGCCCCCACACAAAAGTCTCCAATACCGCTGGTGGTGGTGGACGCAATGGCTCCCGAATACCTTGGCGGGTTCACGAATACCGATTGCACAAGCTGTCACTACAATCATATAGTGCCGCGCGACCGGGTCATTCCGGTCACCCCAGGGCTGGATATTGCAGCCAAGACAGTGGAATGCAACAGCAAGGGCGGTGTCTGGAAAAACGAATTGGAAGCTTACTATCCTTATGAAGGATACCCGTATATCGCTTCGAGCGAGGAAGATGATCTTCCGGGCACGTACAAATATGCCTATCAGGTTCCAAACATGTGCACGGACTTCTACGAGTTCACCAACAATCAGGGCGAATTGAAGCGGGTCTGTATCACGGGTGATGGCAGGTTGCTCGATGGCGATACCGGCGCTTCACGTCCCAACCTGAACCTGCAAACCTACAAAAAAGCTGATGGCTCTTACAGCGCCTGGGCAATCGTTGCCTATGAAGAAACCAAGGGGTTGGGCGCTGGCAATCCGGAACATACCGGTGAAGGCGATTATGGTGACGAATATACACCCGAAGAAGGCAAGAACGTCATCTACCACAGCTTCGATTTCCAGAACCCCGACCAGGTCAGCG
>JBFYRY010000373.1:0-5881 GCA_041302025.1 Chloroflexota bacterium
TGCCGGATGATCCGCGCATCAAAGTCCCCACGCTGATGATGTGGGGCATGAAGGATTTCGCGCTCAGTCACCGCATGGCACGTCCCAGCATGGATTATGTGGATGAAGGCAATCTGATTTTTTTTCCTGAAGCCACACACTGGGTACAGCATGATGCGGCGGAGGAAGTGAATCATTATCTGGTTGATTTTATTTTTGATAAGGCGAGCCAGATCGCGGTCAAGTAATTTGCAGGGGCGGATGTACATGTGACCGAGGCGGATAGGGATTCCCCTGTCTTCGGGGCTATTGGCTGGGTATTGTTTGGTGCTAAAATACACGCGGAGATAAACCATGGCAAAGAAATTCGACGGCATTATCGAAGCAGTCCATTATAAGAACGGACAGATCGTGACCGTGCGCGCCTATCAGCGGCGCGGCGCGGCATTCTCGGACCGTATCCTGATCGACCGCAAGGACTTTCTGGAACTGGTCAAAAGTGGAAAGCAGTTCGTCACCGGCTCCCGCAAGGAATTGATGGCGGGCACTTTTGAGGAGGGTAAACCTGTCAAAGTGATCAATCGCAACGGGAGGGATTTCATCGCCACGCGCGACGAAGCCGACCGCGACGAACTGGAACAGGTACCTGTTTTCTAACATCCCATGAAGATCATAGACAAAACCCCCTTTGTGGACGAGAAAGGCAACCTTGGCTTCCAACAGCGAGTGCAGGGCATGCTCCAGTTTGGGCTGAACTGGCCCAAAGAACTCGAAGTACAAAAGGCGATCGTTGCTTTTTTCGATCGGCAATTCGAAAAGGGATATACCGTCATCCGCAATATGCCGCTCGGCGAGAGCGGTATTGTGATCCCCATGATCCTGCTCGGACCGGCGGGCATCTTTGTCATATCCGTTTCCTACCTGAAGGGCAGGTATGAAGCCGTCGGCGACGCGTGGAATGTTGCGGCGGGGGAAGGGTATAAACCCGCCCCCATCAACCTGATACAGCGCACCCAGCGCATGGCGCGTGCGTTGCAGGCTTATATCGAACGGCAGGGCGTAAAAGTCGCCGCCGGCATCGAGCCGGTATTGATCGCAGGCGACCCGGGTCTGCACATCGAATCGAACCGCCCTGCCATCCGTGTGGTCATGATGGATGGGATCAAATCATTTGCCAACGGACTGGCAACCGGACATCCTGTAATGAACGCCGAATCGGTCTACGAGATGACCGAACGCATCCTGAACCCGCGCTCGCCGCGCAAGGAAACACCCGCACCAGCCGCGCCGGTCCAGCCGCCTGCGCCGCGTTCCGCCTGGGAGGAAGAACCTCCCCGGCAGGAGGTTTCGCGGGCGCGCGCGATCTTCGACGCATCCGAGGATGTCAGGCCGTTCAACCCCGCAGATTTTGGCTTCGCCCTGGGGGAAGAAGAACCTCCGGTCAATGACATGCCCGTGGACGCTCCCTCCGTTCGTGAAAGCAGTCCTGCAAGACCCCTCAGAAAGCCCGGGCCCAAAACACAACGCATCCTCGGCATGGAAGTGTGGCAGATCGCCGTGCTGGTTGCGCTGGCATTGTGCCTCCTTGTCGTCATGGTCGGCGGTTTCATCTACATTTCCTACTTCGCCTGAGAAGAATCACCTTGTCCGCTTTCCTGTCCATCATCATCCCGGCACACAACGAGGAAACGCGCCTGCCCGGCACGCTGGAGCAGGTCTTTCATTTTCTGAAACAGCAGTCCTTCACTTCGGAGGTCGTTGTCGTTGAAAATGGGAGCGCCGACCGCACCTTCGAGATCGCGCAGGAATTTGCGAAACGGCACGCGAACCTGCGCGTCATCCAAAACGAGTCGCGCGGCAAAGGGCTTGCCGTCCAGCGGGGCATGAAGGAGGCAAAGGGCGCATACCTCTTCCTGTGCGATGCCGACCTCTCGATGCCCATCGAAGAGATCGCCAAATTCATCCCGCCGCAATTGCAGAATGTGGATATTGCCATCGCCTCGCGCGAGGCGCCCGGCGCCGTCCGTTACCATGAGCCGTATTACCGTCACTTTACGGGACGCGTCTTCAACACCCTGATCCGCTGGCTGGTCCTGCCCGCATTGCAGGATACGCAATGCGGCTTCAAATGCATCCGTGCCGATGTGGCGCGCGACATCTTCCGCTACCAGACCCTCACCGGCTGGGCGTTCGATGTCGAGTTATTGTTCATCGCACGCCATCACAAATACCGGGTCGTCGAGATCCCCATCCACTGGTATTACAACGCCGACAGCAAGATCAGCATCTTCCGCGATTCCCTGCGCATGTTCATCGACCTGCTCGCCATCCGGCGCAACGCCCGCCGCGGGTTGTATGATCCAAAACCCTGACCTCTCCCACGAAAAAAATCTCTGGACGTATTACAAGCGCATCGCCGGGCTGGATGAGGCGGGACGCGGCGCGCTGGCTGGACCGGTTGCTGTGGGCGCGGTGATCCTGCCAGGCGACGGACCGCTTCTTCTCCAAGCCCTGGCCGGGGTCCGTGATTCCAAGCAGATGACTGCGCTGGGACGTGAGAGGCTTGCGCCGCGCATCAAGGAAACTGCCCTCGCCTGGAGCGTTGCCTTCGCCTCCGCCGAAGAGATCGATTCGCTCGGCATCGTCCGCGCCACCCGCACCGCCGCCATCCGCGCCCTGAACGGACTCTCTCTTGCGCCCGATTACCTGCTCACCGATTTTCGGCTCGAACTCCCGCAACTCGATATTTCCCAGACATCCCTCGTCAAAGGCGACGCGCACTGCCTAAGCATTGCATGCGCCTCCGTGCTGGCGAAGACCGCGCGCGATGCGCTCATGCGCGAACTCGATTCGCAGTATCCAGGCTACGGGCTGGGGAAACATAAAGGGTACGGCGGCAATGAAGCGGCTGGGGTTGTCCGAAATCCACCGTCAAACGTTCCACGTTAAATAAATAAGCAGTACGAAGTACGTAATCCGTAGTTCGTACTGCTTATTGCGTATTGCGTCCTAGGCTTCGCTTCGGCGCAGGAAGAACTTGGTGATCTCCTCAGACACAGCCGGGATGAGCGAAAGCCCGATCACGGTTGCCCATTCACGCAGGGATGGAAAGTGTGTATTGAAGATGGGTTGCAGGAACGGCACCGAAACCACCAGCACCAGCAGGAAGATGGACAGTCCCACCGCATATTGCATGTAACGGTTTGAGAACACACCGATCTGGAAGATCGAAGCGCGCTCCGAACGGACGGTGTACGCGCGGAAGAGTTCGCACAACGAGAGGGTCAGAAATGCCATGGTCTCGGCGGTCTGCACATCGATGCCGCGCCAGTCATGTTGAAGCAGATAGGCGAGGGGATTCGCGCCAGCGGGAATATGCGCGCCCGCTTCGAGGTGCCAGATCAAACCGAGGGCAAAAGCAGCGAGTACAGCGCCAGTCTGTGTGATGGTCTGGATGCCGATGCCCAGTCCCATGCTTTTGTTGACGATGGGTTCATTCTTCAAGCGCGGTTTGCGGTCCATCACATCGGGGTCGCCTTTTTCCATGGCGAGCGCCAGCGCGGGGGCGCCGTCGGTGATCAGGTTGAGCCACAACAATTGGATGGCGGTCAGCGGGGCGGGCAAACCCGCCAGCGTGGCGAGGAAGATGATCATGATCTCCGCCACGTTCGATGAAAGCAGGAAGAACACAAACTTGCGGATATTCGAGTAGATGATGCGTCCCTGCTCGACTGCGGCGACAATGCTGGCGTAGTTATCGTCGGTCAGCACCATATCGGCGGTTTCCTTGGCGACATCCGTGCCGGTGATGCCCATCGCCACACCGATGTCCGCGCGTTTGATGGCGGGCGCGTCGTTGACGCCGTCGCCGGTCATCGCAACCACTTCGCCGTTCGCCTGTAATGCGTCCACGATGCGCATCTTGTGTTCGGGCGAAACGCGGGCGAACACGGATGTCTTGCTGATGACATCCCTCAGGGCATCGCCGGAGAGCGCGTCGAGTTGGGCGCCTGTCATCACGCCTCTGCCGTGTTTCAACATGCCGATGGTCTCGGCGATGGCGTGGGCTGTGTTGGGATAATCGCCCGTGATCATGATCGTGCGGATGCCCGCATTGCGCGCCTTTTCAAGAGCGGGTTTCACCTCGGTGCGCGCCGGATCGATCATGCCGACGAGACCGATGAAGACCAGTTCCCTTTCGAGTTCCTCCGCTTTCAGTTGTTCGGGGTTATCGGGGATCTCCTCCTGCACGCGATACGCCAGACCGAGGACGCGCAGGGCATCCTTCGTCAGGGTGTCGTTGGCGGCAAGTATCTGTTCGCGGGTTTTGTCGTCCAGCGGCTTGGACATATCGTCCATGGTCTGGTAGTACGAGCAAAGGTCGAGCACGATGTCGGGCGCGCCCTTCACAGCGATCACGTCCCAATCGATCATTTTGTTGTTATGGAAGGGTGAGAGGTCGTTCGGGTCCGGCTTGCTTACATTGTGGATGGTGATCATGCGCTTGCGTTCGGAATCGAACGGCACTTCTTTCTCGCGCGGATAGGCTTTGTCGATGTTGAGGTGCTCCGCCCCCGCCTTGGTTGCGGCAACGAGCAACGCGCCTTCCGTGGGATCGCCCACGATGCGATAGGTCAGCTGGTCTTCGCTTTCGCCGGTGATCTCGATATCGGCGTCATTGTTCAATACGCCGATCCACAAGGCGGTCCGTGCGCCGGGATATTTGAACATGTCCACGGGTTTGTCGTCGATCAGGAACTCGCCTTTTGGAACATAGCCGGTTCCGGTGATTTCGATGAACTGCCCGTCCACCCACATGCGCGTGACGGTCATTTCGTTCTGTGTCAGGGTGCCGGTCTTGTCGGAACAGATCACAGTGGCGGACCCGAGCGTCTCAACGGAAGCCAGCTTGCGGATGAGCGCATGGCGTTTGATCATCTCCCGCATGCCGAGGGCAAGGGAGATCGTCACCACGGCGGGGAGTCCCTCCGGCACCGCCGCAATTGCAAGGCTGACCGCGATGATGAAGACTTCGGTGATCTCAGCGGCATATTCCTTCAGATAAACAAGCGGACCGGTGAACAAGCCGCCGATCTCTGTATAGTTGATGAGCGCCACGATAAAGACGATGGCAACCAGGAACAGCGAAGCGATGCTGAGCGATTTTCCGAGTTGATCGAGCCTGCGTTGTAACGGTGTCTCCTCTGCCTCCACGTTCTGGAGCATGGTGGCGATCAGTCCCAGTTGCGTGCGCATGCCCGTGCTGGTGACCACGCCGCGCCCGCGCCCGTAGGAGACCACTGTTCCCATGAAGGCGGTGTTCTTACGGTCACCGAGCGGGACCTTTTGATCGAGGACAGTGGCGGCATTCTTCTGCACGGGAAGGGACTCGCCTGTGAGCGATGCCTCCTCCACCCGCAGGTTGATCGCTTCGAGCAGGCGGATATCCGCCGGGATGAAGTTGCCCGCTTCAAGGAAGACAATGTCGCCCGGCACCAGTTCGTACGAAGGGACGGTCCTTCTATGCCCATCGCGCATCACCTGCGCATCCGGTGCGGCAAGTTTTTTGAGGGCGGCGAGCGCCTCCTCGGCGCGGCGTTCCTGGACGATGCCCAGCACCGCGTTCAACACCACGATCGCCATGATCGCCGCGGCTTCCACATAATCGCCCAACAATGCCGAGATGACCGAAGCAATGATCAAAAGGATGACCACAAAGTTATTCAACTGGTCCCACAACATTTGCAGGAAGGTGGGACGCGGCGATTCCTTCAACTGGTTTGGACCATATTGTTCCAGCCGACTCTTTGCCTCATCGGAGGACAGTCCGTGGTCCTGCACCTTGAGATGGCGAAGTACCTCCTCGGCTTTGAGCGTATGCCAATCCTGTTGATGTATGCTT
>JBFYRY010000123.1:0-10268 GCA_041302025.1 Chloroflexota bacterium
ACGTCTTTTCCGAGTTTAACGACCTTCTCCAACATGGCGCGCCAATTGGATTCACGCTCTTCGGCTTGTTTCTGCTGTTGTAATTCTGTCTGGAGCGCGTCGCTCAAACGGGAATTCTCCATCGCCAGACCGGCATAACCCGCAAACAAACGCAAGGCTTCCAGTTGCTCATTTGATATGATACGCCCGCTGGTTGCCATATCCACACAGAGCACCGCCACAGCCTTATCGCCAGCTCGTGCGGCAACCGCCGCAAAATCCTTCACTCCTTGCATGACATGACCGCTCTGGATGTCATGCTCCACTTCGTAGTCATGGGTGAGATACAGCCCGTCTGGCTCTTTCAAAACCATATTGAACGATCTCGCCTCCCTGGTCTCATCTCCCAATGCAATATGGGTATCCCATTCTTCAACTATTTTGCCCTGATGATCCGTACCAAAAGTGCCGTCCATCATGCCGGTGATGGGATCGTGGAGATAGATACCCACGCGGTCGAAGCCCAGACCGTGGCGTACTCCATGCCAGATCTTTATAAGCGTGGTCCGGAAATCCTGAACCTCGGTCACTTCCTGTCCAAGCCGTAATACTTTTTCCAATGTGGCGCGGCGATTCTGTTCATATTCCTGCGCCAGTTTTTGTTCGGTGATATCGCGCGAGATTCCGATAAGCCCGATCACCTGACCCGCCATATCCTTGACCGGAACCTTCGTAGCAGAGAGCCAGCGCAACTGTCCATCCTGGGTGGGATTGAACTCAATACGGTTGATAATGGGTTCCCCGGTTTCAATGATTCGTTTCTCTTCCTCCATGAAGGATTTAGCCAAACCCGGCGTTTGAAAATCCAGGTCGGTCCTGCCGATGACATCCTCGGCAGACCGAACGCCCAATACCTGAGCCTGTGCGGCGTTGATCCTCACGAAGCGAGACTCGCGGTCCTTGAAGTAGACGGTATCGGGAATATTGTCCAAAAAGATCTGGAGCAGGTCGCGTTCGTATTTAAGCAACGCCTCGGATCGTTTACGTTCCGTAATATCCTGCACGGCGCCCACAATGCCCGCCAGCCGGTTCTGTTTTTCATCCCAAACCGGGTGGGCATAGACACGCACCCATAGAATTTCGCCGTCTTTCTTGAACGTACGCACATCAGAAACAGCCGATTGATTACGGGCGAGTTTTTCGAACGCGGCATTATCCACCTCCACATCCTCCGGGTGAAGATGTCCCTGCCAGCCGCCATTGGCAACATATTCATCAAAGGTATAGCCGGTCATCCGTTCGAGGGCGCCCGCCACCCAATTCAAATACATCCTCCCCCCGGCATCCAGAGCCGTTGAAAAGGTGTAATCGGAACTCACTTCCGAGATCAGACGGTAACGCTCCTCACTGGTGCGGGCGCGGGCAAGCGCCTGCCTCGTGACCCGCGACCCAAGATACTGAAGTATTGCGGCGACAGGAAGAAGCACAAGACTGATGATCCATGTACTGAGAGGAGACCCACTAACCCCGCTGGCGATCCCGCCCCGTCCTTGCTCATACACCATCACCCCGCCTGCGAAGAGCGAGAGGAGAGTTATCACCAACGCGCCCCTGCCGCCGAGCAAAAACCCGGCGATGGCGATCACCAGTCCATACCCGAGCAGATACGCCTCTCCCTGCACGCCCGACCCTGTGGCGGCAGTGGCGGTAAAGAAAAACCAGAACGCGCCCACCTGAACAATGGACGCGGCACGGACATACCCCCGATGTAGCATGATCAACAGAATGATATTAACCGTCTCGCCGAAAGCCGCCTGGACCAGAGTGCGTCCGGTATCTTCAGGCGTAAAAATCAGGGCATATATCATAAACGGGATCGGCACCAGAATAAGCACCCACACGATGACATTCAATAAATACGCCCGCTGTGTCTTGATCTCATCGTCAAAGACCGGCGCATAAAATAATTTCTTTAGTGTATTCATTTCCTTCTCAGTCTTCTAAAATCACCATCCCGCACGGTAACACCGGTCGCATCGAGATGCTCGAGCAATGCCTGCGCATATTTCCGGCTGGTGCCGAACAGGTCGCGCACTTCGGCGAGCGTGATCCTGCCGTTCTGCTCGATCATTTTTCGGGTCTCGCTCACCATTAAATCATAATCCTGCCTGCGAAAGGCAACCTCGGATGAAACTGTCATGATCGTGCCCGACTCGACCAGCACGTTGAAGACATCCTCCCCAACTTCGGTTTGACATTCCTTGACGCCCGGCGGGCTGTACCGATTCGTCTCGAACGCGCGCATCAAATTCCGGACCTTTGCCTGCTCCTGTCCATTGAACTTTATCTCATGCCCGGGCTTTGCCACGGAAGACAAGTGGTCAGAGATCAATTGGTTAGTAATCAGTTTCTGAATGACAGCATTGAACACGCGTTGCGGAAGTTTGAGTCTGCTCTTCAATTCTTCACGCGGAATGCCGCGCCGCAGTGGGAAATCCTTGTGATACGACTCGACCAATTGCATGGTCTTATCACGCAGGTCGCTCCACTGGGAAATTGGCGAAACCAACAGGTCGCTTGAAATTGCGGGCGCGCCGTTTTCAAGCATGACCAATTGCCCTGTCTCGAGCAACTCCTTCAAAGCGGATTCCGCGTCTGCATCCTCAAGCCGCGATTGGCGAACAACATCTTTTATCGAAGCGATGTTCATGCCCAGCGCGGCTTCGAGCAGAATTTCGGCTGGCGTGCCCTCCGCAAGCGACTCAAGTGATTTCAAAACGGATTCGTCGAACCGTTTGTGGCGTCCCTTCGGCTGATGGTCGACGACCATGCCGCCGCCGAGTGTTTCACCGGGAGACGGGCGGCGGAGAATGTAGCGGTCACCGCGCACCGCCACAACCGGGTCGCGCAGTTCGAGTTGTATCCATGCCTCGTTGCCGGGAGCAAGTTCTTCGACACCAAGCAATCGCAGGTTGGCTATTGTCTCGCTTGCACCGACGAAGAACTTTACTTCACTGTTGTGCCTGATGGATGAAGTGACATCTTTCAAGAGACGAAGCCGCGCATCGAGCCTGCGCGTGGATTGATATTGGTCCGGGTGCACGACCACTTCACCGCGTTGAATGATTTCCGTTTCCACCCCCGAAATGTTGACCGCCGTCCGTGAGCCGGGGAGCGCGGTTTCCTCTTTTTTGTTGTGTGCTTGCAAACCGCGCACGCGTCCCTTTTGACCAGATGGCAGGATCTCCACCTCATCTCCCACGGAAAGATGCCCGTCGAGCAAAGTGCCGGTGACGACGGTGCCGAACCCGCTCATGGAGAAGACGCGGTCGATCGGCAGGCGCGGGCGGTTCAAATCGAGACGGGCGGGTTTATCAGTGAGTAGAGATTGGAGAGTAGAGACTAGATGATCGAGTCCCGTTTTGGTTTTGGCGGAAACGCGCACGATGGGCGCATCTTTCATAACGGTACCGGCAACAGCCGAGCGAACATCTGCTTCAACGAGATCAAGCCACCCTGAGTCGGAGGCGAGGTCTATCTTCGTCAAGACGATCAGCCCAGACGGGGTCTCCAGCAGGTCCAAAATGGCAAGGTGTTCCCTGGTCTGCGGCATGACGCCTTCATCGGCGGCGATGATGAGGAGCGCCGCGTCGATGCCCCCGATGCCCGACAGCATGTTCTCGATGAAGTCGCGGTGACCGGGCACATCCACGATGCTGACCTCTTCGCCATTGGGCAGGGTCATCCAACCGAAGCCGAGTTCGATGGTCATCTCGCGCGCCTGTTCCTCCTTGAGACGGTCGGGGTGGGTGCCTGTGAGCGCCGCGATAAGCGTGGATTTGCCGTGATCTACGTGACCTGCTGTGCCGATAACGCGCATTGATCTAAAAAATCTTTCCCACCTGCACTCCCCGGCACTTGCACTCGGGGGCAAGTGTGCGTCCGGGGCAAGTGTGCGTGTGATTTGCTTGGCAAATCATGCAAGTGTCTTTCCTCCTTCCAGTCGAACAAAAGAAGAAAGAGGAAAGAGGAATACCTGTGAGCCGAATATTATTTTTTCGTTTTCTTCACAGCCTTGCCGTGACCCATGATGCGCTCATAAGCAGAAAGCCATTCATGCGCCACGTTCATGAGTTCCTGGAGTTGTTGTTCGGTGGCGTCGGTCGTTTGATGCAACTGGTCCTGCATGGTCTGGAGCGATTCGCCCAGCGGGCTGATGCGCTCCTCCAGTTTTTGCACGAGGCGGCGGACATCCTTTGTGCCTTCATCCTGTGAGAGGGTGTAACCCGTCCAGCGTTTTTGATCGTCGGCTTTGAAGGTGACCCATTCCTGGCGCAGGCGGTCTTCGGCGAGTCTCTGCATCTCGGTCATTTCGTTGATGCGGCGTTCGAGTTTGGTATTGAGTTCGTTGTAGGTTTCCTGCGCGCGTTTGGCGGTACGCAGAGTTTCTTCGAGGGCAATGATCTGCGTATCGAGCGTTTGCGCCTGTTGTTTGACCGTGTCGAATTTTTCCTTCCACTCCTTGTAGGTGCGTTCACGGTCCACCTGCGCAACGGATTGCCCTTCGATGAAGGCGGTCTGCGCCGTTTTGCGCTCGCTCTCGGAAAGCAGTAATTCCTTGATGCGGTTGTCGATGTTTTTGAATCCGTCGGCGGTGAGGTCGGTCTTTTCGCGCGTCTCCTCGATCCGTTTGCGGACGGCTGTGATCTCGCCCTGCAGGTCGGCAACGCGCTTGGCTTCGGTTTTACGGCTCTCGTCGAAAACGCGCTGGGTGCGGATGGCTTCCTGCGCGATACGCACGGCATCGTCGATGGGCGGCTTCATTTCCTTGATTGCGGCATTGAGCCGGTTCTCTTCCAGGATGCGCGCCTTGAGGTCGCGCTTGATGGGTGGAAATTCGGTTTCGATGGAATTCTTGAGTTCTTCAATCGCCTTGTGGATCGGCTTGAAGTCCTCCTGGTGTCTTTTGGAAACTTCGGTCTCGCGTTTTAAATGTCTCTTTTCGATCTCTTCGATCGCCTTATTCATATCCTCGCGTTGTTTGGAGAATATCTTGTCAAACTGGTCAAGGCGGGCGGCGGTGCTTGCAACATCCGCGATCTGCTTGTTGAGCGGCTTGATCTGTTTGGCAACGGCATCGATCCCCCCTTCCAGCGCGGTCAGACGCTCTTCCAGCGTAATAATGCTCGTGCGGGTCTTGCGGTGTTCTTCGTCCAGCCATTCGAGGCGTTTGACGAGTTGTTCGAATTCCATGGCTTCCTCCGGAGGGTGACACACATTCGACTACGCTCAGTGGAACATTATACCCTGTGCTTTTTTGCGGCAATCAACGGCCGAGATGCTCGAACATGGCGGGTAAATTGGACAGAAAAAACTGGATGGTTTGAGGGAACAAGCCCAGGATGAAAAGCCCGATCATTCCAAGCCCGAGCATGAGCATCTGCGTCAGGCTTTCGCGCGGCTCCCAGCTGGTGTACTCCTCCGCCATGCTGATAACCGCCAGCGACCGGAACGCGCTCGTCAACAGACCGACGATCCCAATGCCCATCCATAGCGCGCCGCTGAGTGAATCACGCGCCAGCCCTTCCCAGAGTGCAAGACGCGCCGGGAACCCGGCAAGCAGGGGGAAGGCGGATGTGGATAAGGTTGCCAGAATGATCCCGGTCCCGGCAAAGGGAGTAATGCGCAAAACGCCGCGGCTTGCGCCAAAACGCATTGATACAACATTTTCCTTGATGACCGTCAACGATAGAGACCAGATCGCCAGCCCCAACGCGCGTGCAGGGATCAACAGGAACAGGATCGGGATGCCCAGGCGCAGATCAAGGCTCAAGGCAAGGATGGCAAATCCGGTCTCGGCGATGGAGCCGTATGCCATGATCCGCCCGAGATGACGCTGGAATGCGGCGAACAATCCGCTGGTGACGATCATCAACAGTCCAATAAAGCGGAGCGTAACGATCAATTGAGGGGATGAACGGAGCCATGAATAACGATCGAGAAAACCCGCGCCAAAAATGATCGTAACAGTCGGCAGGATCCACAACAGGAAGCCCACGATGTACGGGGATGTCTCTTCGATGAGCATGGGCACCCAGTTGTACAGCGGAAAGATGGCAAGCAGGAAGGCGAATCCCAGCCCGAGCATGGAGGCAGATTGGGCGGCGAGCGCCAGGTCACCCGGACTGGCTTCTACTCCGACGAGCAGCCAGCCTGCCAGCAGGATGAACGGCATTGCCAGGGTCTGGTAGATCAGAAATCGGATCACCCCCCTTCCGGGCGGGCTATTGATGCTTGTAATGAGCGGAATGGAAAGCAGTACCGCCATTTCGATGAAGAGCGCGGCAAACAGGAACGGCTGGACGGCGATGGAGGCGACCATCAAAGCGGTGATCATCAATCCCAGCGGCACGATGCGGACGGCTGTTTTGGAAGCCTCCGCGCCAAAGAACCAAAGCGAGGCGGCGCCGTAGATCAATGCCAGCAGTGATCCCTGTGAGGGCTGGATGACGAGCGCGCGTCCGAAGATCGAGAAGGTCGAATCGATCTTGATGGATAGAGGTCCAAGCAACAGGGCTTCTTCCAGAGGGATGAACTGCGCCGCCAGCGCCAGGGTGACGGCAAAGAGTCCGCCCAGGATGCTCAAGGCGCGCTGACTGCGTATGAACAACAGGAGCGACGCAAACGCCACCGGGGTAATGATCCAGATCATCGGAGCGTTCATGTGGATTCAACCTCTTCAGCGTTGGATGCAACCATAAGATATGAACCCGTCAGTGCCAGTCCCAGGATGACGGCCGCGAGCAGGGCAATCACCAGCACCGAACTCTCCACCGCGGCATACAGGATCTCAAAACCGGAGAGAATGGTCATCAAACCGACCGTGATGCGCAAGGTATCTGCTGTCAATCCGATATGGAGCAATCCCATGCCGATCAACAACAGGCTCCCGGCGCTGACGGCGATCCCGGCATCAGCCATCATGGCATTGACGCGCGGCACGGCGCCCGCGACGATGATCCCCACCATGCCTGCCGCGAAGATGCGAAAAAAACGGCCGCGGGGCCAATTCTTCCCTTCGTCGACATCCACAACCGATAGACCGGAACGCGTCATACCGAGAACGGCAACGGACATCCAGCCGACAACGACTTTTACCGAAGCCATTCCCAGGGGCAGGTGTTGCAGGCAGAGAATGAACATGGCAACATACTGAACCGCAAGCAGGGTCATGGTCGTGCGCCAATCGCGCGCGAGGAGCAGTCCCACTGTCGTGACAATAACGATACCCACGGCGATCCATGCAAAGGTCAAAGTCATGGCTCAGGGACTCCCTTGCGCGAAGAAAGAGATGAAAAGGGCAAGAAAAAGCAAAGTCCACATGATGCCGCTCTCGCCTTCAAGGATGGTTGTGAACACATCGCTCAATCGGATGAACCAGCGGTACACTCCCCACAGGGATTGATATACGCCATCGAGCCACGAGACATCGGATGGGCGTACCCAATGGGCGCGGACCGGGTTGAGGATGCGGAGACGCGGGGTGAGCCAGACCAAGCCCAGGCTTAGAAGCGAAGCGATGAGTCCCATGTACCAGGTCCCCAGTTTCAGCGCTCCGTCCCATCCGGTCAAACCAAGGATCACACCCGTCAACAGCAATAGAAGAATACCGAGGGGGTAGACATTCCTTGCCCAGATGGGCTGGTTTTCGTGACTTGCGTGGGTCATGATGCGCTGGCTGTGACGGACAAAACCGGCAACGAGCATTGCCTGGGTGATGACAAGGAAGGGAAGCGTGAACCAATATGTATTGCCCGATGCACCCCAACCGGTGGCGGTAAGCGAGAATGGAAGGGAAGAGACCGCAATCACGCCGACGTGAGCAGAAACCGCGATCCATTTGATGGGTTCCGAAGACAGGAACAGCGCACTGCCCAAAAGCAGAAGAGCACAGCCCCATGCCGCCGCGCCGACAGGGTTGGCGCGCAATGCCGCGGCTACTGCGAGCGAGCCCATGCCGATCAGCCAGTAGGGACGACCCGCAAGTTCATCCGGCGCGCGAAGCCACATCCAACTGCCGTACACCGCCGCAAACGAGACCAGCAAAAACAGGTACGGTGTGTACGGAGAGACAACACTTTCGGATGGGATCTTTGTGAGCAGGACCAGGCTGGATGCCGCAGAGATCATGCGAAGACCGGTACCGAAGCCGCGGCGCAAAGTCGACTCGCCTTGATACGGCAGGTGAAGCGGCAATATTCCCAGACGAAGCCCGGCGGCAATCAACAGGTACAAGCCTGCCTGCGGAGGAGCAGATCGAAAATCAAAGGAAATCCCATTGCTCATGCTGACCATGTCGGCCCATAACAGGATCAATGTGCCGGCGGCGCGCGAAGCAAAAGAGATCACCACGCGTTCGTTCAATTTCGGGTCTTCGATAAACCTTAATTGAATGACGAGCTCGGCAAGGTCGATCGCCGCCCAGATCAACACAAGGGTCAATGGATTATCGGCGACGGTTGCGGACACACCCAGGGACGCAAGTGTCAAGATGCCTGCCCAGTTCATGGGACTTGGGAAATTCTCCCGCACGACGGATGTAATGATGATGGCAAGACTCAGGGCGACGATGCTCAACGAAAACGCCCATGCAATACCATCAGCAACGAAGGCGGGAGGCTGAGGGAATAACAACGCAGGCTGCCAAGCGGGAAACTGCAGGATGATCGGGATACGCAACTGCCAGAAGAAGACACTAATCCATGCCAGAAAACCGCCGCCCGTTGCGATCAGCCATAGATAACGGAAGTCCGGCAGTAAAAATCGCAGGAGCAACAAAGCCAATGCTGTAAGAAGAAGCACAGTGACCGTAACGAGAATGAACATGCAACAACAATTTTATCAGGTTTGCCCCGCCCGCCTCCATTTCACATCAAAGAAGAGAATGGCTAAAAGGATAGGCTAAACCTTTCTTAGCCACAGAGTGTTTCACCCCGAACTATGAAAATTGAACCACTGAGACACGGAGACACAGAGTTTTTAAATTCTCCGTGTCTTAGTGGCTTCGTGGTTTGCCTTTGTTTTTTCATATCAGATCACAGAGTTCTCTGAGAAAAAACTCAAAATCTCTCCCGACAAAAACATCGGGACAATGTGCGCGCTCCCTCGGCACCGCCAGCGATTTGCTGGGCAAATCAGGCAGGTGTGTGGCTAAGCCCACGACATTAGCCATCCCGAAGCGGGCGGGGCTTGCAGGTCAATTTTTGTTGTACAATCGTGCCCATGCGTTTTAGAACTAGAACCATTGTACTGATCCTTTTCCTGTTCACATCGGCTTGCAGTGCAGAATCACAAAACACGACCAACAACGGGATTCCCTCCCCGACCCCGTTCCAGCCGCAGACGGAGAGCGCATCAGACTCACCCTATTCTGCCGCCGCGCCGACGCCGCTATACCTGCCGACGCTTACTCCCCTGCCGCCCACCCCCGCGCCGATCGTCACCCAGCCCGATACCGCTCCGCCGGGACTCGATCTCTCCCAATTCATCGGGTCGGGGGATACCAACCCGCTGACGGGTCTGCCCGCCTCCGAATCATCCCTTTTGAATCGACACCCCATTGCGGTCAAGATCGCAAACTATCCGCGTTACATCCGTCCGCAGTCGGGGCTGACGCTTGTCGATCATGCATACGAATATTACATCGAAGGCGGCTTGACGCGCTTCATCGGCGTTTTCTATTCCAACAATTCCGAATGGGTGGGACCCGTCCGATCGGGGAGATATTTCGACGAGAACATACAGCGCATGTATCATGCCTATCTCGTCTTCAAATTCGCCGATCCGCGTGTAATGACGTACTTCAAAACGACGGACTTCGCCGACTATCTTGTGACACCCACCATCGGCAGGTGTCCGCCCTTCGGTAAAATGCCCAGCAGGCACATCGAAGATTACAACAACGAATACTTCAACACCGTTGCCTGGGCGGACTGCATCGCCCGCGACAACCTGGATAACACCCGCCCGCCTCTTCGACCCGGATTGTTCAGCGATGTCCCGCCGGAGCCGCGCTTGCTCGGGACCCAGATATTCACGCATTACTCAATCTATTCCTACAACTACTGGCTGTACCGCCCGGAGACCGGTCAATACGTCCGCTACCAGGAGAGGGACGACACACGCGATGGCAAGGAAGAGACCTACGACACGTTGATGGACAACATGACAGCCACCGCCGTCCATGCTTCGAATGTGGTCGTGCTGTTCGCCTATCACACCTTTGCCAA
>JBFYRY010000124.1:0-10225 GCA_041302025.1 Chloroflexota bacterium
TCGGTATGTTCCATGCGGGAATGGTATCATGAACGCCATCTTCGAAAACAGGAATTCAAATGAACACTACAGAACGTCACGACCCTTATGCGCCGCTTCGCCACCGCGATTACCGTCTGTTGCTGACGGGGCGCTTCATCGCATCCTTTGCAAACGAAATGCTGACCTTTGCCATCGGCTGGGAATTATGGCTTCGCACGCAAAGCGCGTTCGCGCTCGGCATGGTGGGGCTGGTGCAGGTAATTCCCGTGGCTTTATTGTCGCTGCCCGCTGGCCATGTGGCGGACCAATACAATCGCAGGCGCATCGTGATCATTACAGAACTTGGCATTGCGTTATGTGTGATCGGGTTGGCGTGGCTTTCGTACACCGAAGGTCCACTGGTGTTGATCTACGCCTGCCTGCTGGGGATCGGCATCGCGCGCGCCTTCAATGATCCCGCTTCTTCGACGTTACTGCCTGAGACGGTCCCGCCTGAACTGTTTTCACAAGCCGCCACATGGGGGAGCGGCGTCTGGCACTTCGCTTCGATCACTGGACCTGCGCTTGCAGGCTTGCTCGTGGGCTTTTTCCACTCTGTGACCTTTATCTATGTCTATGCCGCGCTCTCCGCCATCATATATTCTGTCCTCATCACATTCATCAAAGGCAGGCAGTTGCCGCTCGCAGAAAAATCAGCGACCCTGGATTCGGTGCGTGAAGGTCTGCGTTTCATGCGCGATACCAAGATCATCCTTGCGGCGATCACGCTCGATATGTTCGCAGTGTTGTTTGGCGGCGCGGTGGCTCTTCTCCCCATCTACGCCACGGACATCCTCAACGTCGGCGCACAGGGACTTGGCATCCTGCGTGCCGCACCGTCGGCGGGAGCTCTGCTGATGGCGTTCATCCTTGCCCATTTGCCGCCGATGAAAAATGTAGGGCGGACGCTGTTGCTGGCAGTGACAGGCTTCGGCGTGGCGACCATCGTTTTCGGACTCTCTACGAACTTCATCCTATCTATCCTCACGCTCGCGATACTCGGTGGGCTGGACAATATCAGCGTGGTCATCCGCCACACGTTGTTGTTGACCCAGACACCCGACGAAATGCGCGGACGCATCTCATCGGTGAACAGCATCTTCATCAGCGTGTCGAATGAACTGGGCAGTTTTGAATCGGGATTCGTCGCGGCGCTGTTCGGTCCCATCTTTGCGGTGGTGAGCGGCGGCATTGGCACGATCATCGTTGTGCTGATCACCGCGCGCGTTTTCCCCGAGATGAGGAAGTTGAAGACATTGGATGCGCCGCCCAAAATAACCGTATAATTTCTTTTAGAGGTGTCTTATGATGAACAACCGTCAGCTTGCAGATACGTTCACGCTCATCGCCAATTTACTGGAGATCAAAGGCGAGATCATTTACAAAACGCTGGCATATCGCAAAGCCTCTGAAAGTCTCATGGGGCTGGGACGCGACGCTTCGGAATTTTGGAAGGAGGGAAAACTCGAAGACATCCCCGGCGTGGGCAAAGCCATCGCAGAAAAGATCGATGAACTGCTCACCACGGGCAAACTCGAATTCCTTGAGAAGCTCAAAAAGGAAGTGCCCGAGGAATTAGCCTCGTGGCTCGCCGTTCCTTCATTGGGACCGAAGAAGATCGCCTTGATCTGGAAGACATTGGGAATCACGTCTCTTTCTGACCTTGAGTCTGCCGCGAAAAACGGACAGCTTCGCGACCTCCCCGGCATGGGCGCCAAGTCCGAGAGCGCGATCCTCGAAGGGATCGCATCCCTCGCCCGCAGGTCGGGACGCATCCCGCTCGGGCGCGCCTATCCGCTGGCGCAGGAGATCATCAAGACTCTCAAAGGGGTGAAGGGAGTCGTCGCCGCTGAACCCGCTGGCAGTTTAAGAAGGATGCGTTCCACAGTCGGTGACCTGGATATTCTTGTCGCGGCAAAAGAGTCCGCTCCTGTGATGGATGCTGTTGTCAATCTGCCCGGTGTGAGTCGTGTGTTAGGAAAAGGCGAGTTCAAATCCAGCATCGAATTCACGGATGGAGTCCGCGCGCAGGTGTGGGTACATCCGCCTCAGGAGTTTGGGACGGCGTTGCAGTATGCGACGGGGTCGAAGGATCACAATGTATTG
Organism: Chloroflexota bacterium; assembly: GCA_041302025.1. GTDB lineage: Bacteria > Chloroflexota > Anaerolineae > Anaerolineales > Villigracilaceae > Defluviilinea. The sequence goes on from JBFYRY010000124.1 coordinate 2,128, forward strand.
CTGCGTCAACTCGCGCTCGATAAGGGATTGTCGCTCTCGGATCATTCATTCAAAAAGATAAAAGGTAAAGGCGAGATTTTCTGCGCGACCGAAGAGGAAGTATACGAAACGCTCGGCTTGCAATGGGTGCCGCCCGAATTGCGTGAGGGACGCGATGAAGTGGCGCTGGCAAAGGCGAACAAACTTCCGAAGCTGATCGAAGTGAAGGACATCAAGTCCAATTTACATATGCACTCCACCTACAGTGACGGTGCCTTGAGCATCATGGACATGACAAAGGCGGCGATCAAGCGCGGGCTGAAGGTGATCGCGTTTTCGGACCATTCCGTGAGTTTGGGCGTGACCAATGGCTTGTCCATTGAAAAGCATAAGAAGCAGGCGGCAGAGATCAAAAAGGTCCAGAAACAACTCGGCGATGAGATTCTGATCCTGCACTCCAGCGAAGTGGAGATCAAAGCCGATGGCTCGCTGGATTATTCCGATGAGTTTCTGGCGTCGCTCGATATTGTGGTCGCGTCGCTCCATTCCAGTCTGCGCCAGCCGCGTGAGAAGATCACCGAGCGTTTGTTGAAGGCGGTCAACAATCCGCATGTGGATATCATCGGTCACCCAACGGGACGTGAGATCCCCAACCGCGAAGGCGCGGACCTGGATATGGACGTCATTTTGCAGGCGGCGGCGAAGTCGGGTGTGGCAATGGAGATCAACGCGCATCCATCACGGCTCGATCTGGACGATATGCACGTCCGCCGCGCGAAGGAACTGGGCGTGCTCATCAGCATCAACACCGATGCACATTCGGAAGCGGACTTCGACATGCTCCATTACGGCGTTGCCATCGCCCGCCGCGCCGGGGTGACGAAGAACGATGTCATCAATTGTTGGTCAGCGGACAAGTTGTTGAAGTGGTTGAAGAAGAGAGGATAACAAGTCAAATCTGGTGGTTGAGTAGGGGCTGTGATTGTCCGTCCCGTATCGAAACCACCTGTAAGCAAAACAGTTCTGGTTATTGGTGGTTTCGATACGCCCCTCGCGACTAACCCTCGGGGCTACTCAACCACCAGAGGAAGAATGAAAGCGAGACAAGATGAAAAATCCCTTCGGTGACCAACAAGTCCCCGGCTCTTATCACAACCTGAAAGAGCGCATGTACAAAAAGGTTTCGGCAAACGTCAACGAGCAGATTCTTGAAGTCATTGTGAAGGCGTATGAAGATGCGCTGAACGAAGAGAACGTTGTCCTGTCCCGCCCCGAAAGGAAACGTCTGCTTTCCCAGATCGTGAAGTTGCTGATGGATGACATGATCCAGAAACTCGATGGCGGTTCATCGTCTGCCTGATGTCTTACGCTGGCTGGTGAAAGGGACAGGTCATGGTACAAATCTGATGATTTCCGCCACTGGTATTGGATGTTGGTCATCGCTATAATAAAGATGTCGCTACCAAACCATCATATGCAATGGAGGGCGCCATGGATATTTTGCAATCGGGGGTGGGTGAACTGATCCAGCCATTTGATCTGGATGAGTTCCGCGAATGGAACCGTACGAAGAAATCCCGCAAACTGGAAGATAAGGTCATGTCTGAGCAGGAGGCGATTAGCCGTTTCGTGTATGACGGCTGTTACATCGGTACGGAACTGTACGGCACGGTGCGCTGTCCGATGTCGCTGGCGCGCGAGGTGGTGCGGCAAAAGAAAAAGGACCTGCGCGTCTGCGGTCAAGGCGTGCTTGAACTGGACCTGTGGCTGGCGGCGGGGCTGGTGAAGAAACTGGACATCACCTACATCGGGCTCGAGGTCTATGGTACATCGTCCGCGTTGCGGCGGGCGGTCGAGTCGGGACAGGTCGAGAAGTGTGTCGAATGGTCGAACGGCGCCATCTCGTGGCGGATGAAGGCCGCGGCCATGGGCGTCCCGTTCCTGCCGACCCGCTCCATGCTTGGCACGGATACGCTCAAGTACAGTGCTGCAAAAGTGGTCGAGGACCCATTCACGGGTGTGAAAGTTGCGCTGCTTCCCGCGCTCATTCTGGACGTAGCCATAATCCACGTCCACCGCGCGGACAAACACGGCAACGCCCAAATCGAAGGCATCAGCGGTTTCGCGGCAGAAATGGCACGCGCGGCGAAGCGTCTGATCATCAGCGCCGAGGAAATCGTCCCGACGGAGGAGATCCGCAAATATCCAGACCGGACGATCATCCCGTATTATCTGGTGGACGCGGTAGTCCACGCGCCGTTCGGTTCGCATCCCGGTGAGATGGCGTATGTCTATGGACGTGATGAAGCCGAGATCAAAGCCTGGGTGGAAGCCAGCAAGACCGCCGAGGGCGCGCAGGCTTATCTCGATAAATATGTGTATGGCGTAAAGGATCACGATGAGTATATGAAACTCGTCGGCGATGAACGTTTGAAACAGTGTGTGGAATTGCGGGAAAGGAGGCAGGCATGACTGAAGGAACCTACTCCAAAACTGAGTTGATGATCTGTGTGGCGGCGCGTCTTTTCGAGGACGCCTCGACCTGCTTCATCGGAACCGGCATTCCCATGCTCGCGGCAATGCTTGCTTCGAAAACCACCGCCCCCAACCTTGTCCCGGTCTTTGAGTTCGGAGGGATGGGTGCGATCCTTGAAGACCTGCCGCGGGCCGTGGGCGAAGCGCGCACGTTCCACAAGGGACTCGCCGCCTCCGGAATCTGCGACACCATGGAGACCGCCCAACGCGGCTTTATCGATTACGGTTTCCTCGGCGGGGCGCAGATCGATCCCTATGGCAATCTGAATAGCATCGTCATCGGCGACCACGACCATCCGAAAGCGCGCCTGCCCGGTTCCGGCGGCGGCAACGATGTCGGCTCGCATTGCTGGAAGACCGTGGCGATCATGCAACACGACGCGCGCCGCTTTGTCCCCAAAGTCGATTGCATCACCACCCCCGGCTTTTTGAGCGGACGCGGCGCACGCGATGTCGCCGGATTGCCGCGCGGTACGGGGCCTGCGTATGTTGTCTCAACTCTCGCATTGATGGATTACGACCCTGAAACCTGCTGGATGCGCCTCAAAGCGACCCATCCCGGTGTGACTGTCGAAGAGGTGATTGCCAGCACAGGCTTCAAGCTGGTCATCCCGCAGGTGGTCGGGCAGAATGCCCCGCCCAGTGCGGAAGAATTGCGTCTATTGCGTGAGGAGATTGACCCGGAGAGATTGTACATTTAGCAACGAAGTGACTGTCACTTTTCTGGTGGCAGTCACTTCGTAAATTTCAGATAGAATCGCCCCAAAACAATTTTCATTGAAGGATTTTCTAAAATGGATTTGATCGGTGAAGTCGCCGCGTTGGCGACATCTGTTTTCTTTGCTTTCACATCAATCATATTCGCCACGAGCGGGCGGATGGTCGGTTCACAGGTAACAAACCGCACGCGCCTTCTGTTTGCATTGATTTATCTCATCATCCTGAACACAATCCTCTTTCGCGAGCCCTTGCCGTTTTCCGCTGACCCCTCGCGCTGGATCTGGTTAAGTCTTTCCGGCGTGATCGGACTCTCACTCGGCGACGCATTCTTCTTCCAATCGCTTGTCTCTGTGGGACCCCGCCTCGGGAGTCTGCTCTTGAGCCTGGCTCCCATCTTCGGCTCGGTCATCGCCTGGACATTTTTCGGCGAAACCCTGACCGCATTGCAGATCACAGGGATTGCCATTGCGTTGGCGGGAATCGGCTGGGTGGTCATGTCTCATGAGGAGCCGCCCAACACCCCGCAGGGACACACCAAACGCGGAATATTCTTTGGCGTGCTGGCAGGATTGGGTCAGGCGGCTGGATTGGTCCTTTCGAAACAGGGAATGTTCGGGGAGTTCTCCCCATTCCAGGCGAATGTGATCCGCATGTTGGCGGCTGTGACCTTCACTTGGGCATGGACCATTTTCGAAGGTAAAACAGGCGCAACCATTACGGCTTTACGCGCGAAACCACAGGTCATTCGTCTGATCGCGCTCGGCGCGTTGGTGGGACCCCTGTTGGGTGTGTCAGCATCCCTGCTTGCCGTGCAATATACGGAAGTCGGAGTGGCGAGCACGCTGATGGCGCTGCCGCCTGTGATCATCCTTCCCATCAGTTACTTTGTGTTCAAGGAAAAGGTCGGCTGGCAGGCAGTCGCAGGGACAGCTCTTGCCATCGCGGGTGTGGCTGTCTTGTTCCTCGTATAATTGCCTTGAGGTTCTCTTATATCCCTGTTGTAAGCATCCGGTTATGTTGAGCACCTACACAATTGACAGGATCAACGAGGTGTAATTCAATGGAAGAACAGAACCAGGTTCCCGGTTGGGTCGGCAGTTGCATGGGTATGATATTCGCGTTGATGTTCCTTGGCGCAGGGCTCATGATCGTATTGGTATCCATGGATATCATCCACGTGCCGGAGGAGAACTTCAAAGCGCCGCGTTATATTGTCCTTGCGGCAGGTGCGGTCTTCTTTCTGGCAGGTGTTTTTATTACCATGGGTGTCCTGTTCTCGCAGGATGAATTGCGCCTGCCGGTGATGTTGTGGATGCAGTACCTGCTGGCGCTTGCGATGATGGCATCCTTTTCGCTTCCCTTCCTGTGGGCGGGGTTTGGTCCCGGGGAACGCGAGTTTAGCCAGACAACGACGCTGGGTCCTGTGCGAGTCAGCGAGAGCGGAGACGAAGCAACCGGGCGGGTCATCTTCGGCGGCGCAGGCATATTATGCGGATTGGGCACGCTCTGGTACGCGGTCAGCGCGCCGGGGAAAATCCTGCGCGGCGAATTCAAATCCATGTTCGACCAGAACAGGAGAACGATCGTGATTCACAAACACGATGAATAATATTTCCACGGCGCATCTCAATTTAATTCCACTTTCACTGACACAGCTCGAATACAGCCTCCTGGACATTCCTGGCTTCGAACAGCAACTCGGTCTGATGATCGCCCGAGATTTCTTCACAGACCGTGTCCGCCGCGCGATCGGCATGAAGATCGCAAAAATGAAGATTGCAGATGTTGCTCAACATGCATGGCTCACGTACTGGCTGATCGTCGTCAAAGAAGTAAACATTGGCGCGGGAATGCTGGGGTTCAAGGGATATCCGAATGCCGAAGGTTCGACGGAGATCGGATACGGCATCGCCCCCGCGTATCAGGGTAAAGGATATATGAGTGAAGCCGTGCAGGCATTGATAGACTGGGCATTTGCGCATCCATTCTGTAAAACGATCACGGCAACCGATGTTGAGAATCCCGCATCCAGCCGCCTGCTTGAGAGGTTGGGGGCAATCAGGGTTGGCGGGAATGAAAAATCCACGTCATGGGAAATACGGAAGGTACTTGCATAGTATCTTTCAAATCCTGTGAAGTGGGGGTAAGATGGAGCGTCTCGATAAACCATCTGTAGCGAGGATGACAAAATGGAAACATCGATCCCCGAAAAGGAAGTCCGCTTTTTCAGCGGCAGTTCGAACAAGGCGCTTGCCGAAAGCATTGCCGGCAATCTCGGCGTCCCTTTGGATGATACCAAGATCACCCGTTTCAGTAACGACAACCTCTACATCCAGCTCGGTGCGACGGTGCGTTACCGCCGCGTGTATATCGTGCAGTCGCTGACCCCTCCGACCAACGACCATCTGATGGAATTGTTGATGATGCTCGATATCGCGCGCGGCGCGGCGGCATCGGAAGTCCATGCCATCATCCCGTATTACTCGTTCGGGCGTTCGGACAAAAAGGATGCGGCGCGCATCTCCATCACTGCCCGCCTCGTTGCGGACCTGCTCAAGACCGCCGGCGCCACACACGTAATGAGCATGATGCTCCACTCGCCGCAGGTGCACGGATTCTTCGCCATGCCCACCGACCCGCTCAGCGCGCGTCCGGTCTTTAGTGAATACCTTGCGAAACGAGACCTGAGCGATCACATCGTTGTCGCACCGGATATGGGATCGGCAAAATCCGCCGCACGCTTCGCTAAAAGCCTGCAACTGCCCATCGCCGCCGGAAACAAGGAACGCATCTCAGATACGCAGGTAAAGATCAGCGGACTGGTCGGCAACCAGGTCAGCGGGCATAAAAAAGCCCTGATCTATGATGACGAGATCGCAACCGGCGGCTCGATCGACGAATTGAGTCACGTGTTGATCCGGGAAGGCGTGGAGGATATTACCGTCGTCTGCACACACGGCGTCTTCACGCGCGGCGGTCTGGAAAGGCTGGCAAATATCCCGCAGATCAGCGAGATCATCGCAACGGATACGGTCTACACCCCGCCCGAAAAGCGTCATCCCAAATTGACAGTGTTGTCCGTCGCGTCGGTCTTCGCGGAGGCGATCCGCCACAACCTGCATCACGAGTCCATCAACGAGTTGTTCGTGTTTGGGGAATGACGCAAATGCATGTTTGAAAACTTGAAGTCCCGCGCCCGTGACTTGAAGAACGAAGCCATCGCGGTGTACATCGCGGCGAAAGACCCGCGCACACCGTGGTACGCCAAGGCTTTGATCTTTTTCGTAGTGGCGCATACGTTCAGTCCCATTGATCTGATCCCCGATTTCATCCCGATCCTCGGCTATCTCGATGACCTCATCATCACGCCGCTGGGGCTGGCGCTCGCGATCCGCCTGATCCCTGCCGAGGTGTTGGAAGAAGCCCGGGGAAAAGTGGCAGGCTCAAGCGTGGAAAGAAGCGTGAAGATTGTCGGGGTTGCGGTCATCGTTCTGGTGTGGATCGTCATATTGATCGGTATCATTTATCTTATAAAATTCTTATCCTGATGCATATAATAAGAGCAAGGAGGCTCCCATGATTGGAAAACCGATGCAAGACGCAATGAATGAACAGATCAACAAGGAACTGTACTCTTCGTATCTCTACCTTTCGATGTCAGCGTACTTCGAGGACAAGAACCTGACCGGTTTCGCGAACTGGATGCGCGTCCAGGCTGATGAGGAACGCGAGCACGCCATGAAGTTCTACGACTTCATCCTGGAACGCGGCGGGCGCGTATCCCTCAAGGCAATCGACGCGCCGAAGACGGACTGGACCTCTTCGCTCGAAGTGGCTGAGGAAGTTGCCGCACACGAAGCGAAGGTGACCGCATCCATCTACGCGTTGTACGAACTGGCGCTGAAAGAGAAGGACTATCCCGCGCAGGTGATGCTGCAATGGTTCATCAGCGAACAGGTGGAGGAAGAGAAGAACGCGGCGGAGATCGTCGCCAACCTGAAGCTCATCGAGGAGCGCGGCACGGCTGTGTTTGTGCTCGATAAGCAACTCGGCAAACGTAAGGACGAGTAGTTGATCGTTCAAACCCTAAAGGTCTCGAAGATCTTTAGGGTTTCTTTTTAAATCGGAGAGGCATGAGCTACACGATCCGACGCGCCACCCATGAAGACAAACCCGAATGGCTCAGCATGAGACATGCGCTGTGGACGGATGCGCCGCTGGACTATCTTGCCCTTGACCTGGATGACCTGCTTACGAATCCTGAGTCGGCGGTCTTCGTCGCATCAGACTCCCATGGACAGCTGGTCGCGTTCATCGAAACACGACTCCGCGCCTATGCCGAGGGATGCGAGTCCTCGCCCGTCGGCTACATCGAAGCCTGGTACGTGGACCCGCACGTGCGCGGACAAAAACTCGGCAGGGACTTGATCCATACGGCGGAGGGCTGGGCGCGTGAAAAAGGCTGTGCCGAGATGGCATCGGATACCTGGCTCGATAACGAAGGCAGTATCAACGCACATTACAAGCTGGGATATTGGGAGGTCGACCGGCTGGTGCATTTTGTGAAGAGACTATGATGTCATTGCGAGGAACGAAGTGACGAAGCAATCCCCAACTTGAACAAGGAGATTGCTTCGTCGTCGCTCCGCTCCTCCTCGCAACGACAGAAATGCGATATGAAAAACTTCGTCATCTACGGTTCATACGGATATACCGGTCAACTCATCGTGGAGTTGGCTGTCAAAGAGGGGATGCGTCCCATACTGGCGGGGCGCGATGAAAAGAAACTGCGCGCACAGGCGGAGCAGTACAAACTCGAATATCGCACCTTCTCACTCGATGAAACCGATAAATTGGATGCGGC
>JBFYRY010000125.1:0-10223 GCA_041302025.1 Chloroflexota bacterium
ACGAGTTGGTTGCATTGGTACAAGGCGTGCAGTCTGCGGCCGCTAATTTTCAACTGGTGACGGATACACAGTATGCCAAGATCCAGGCAAAAACGCAGATCACCAAGGATTATTATGATGCGGTCAGCGACAGCGGTGAGGTATGGACCGGCAACTTCCGCTCACAAGCGGATGCACTAACCGATCTGCTAAACAATTACCGCGACGAAAACGGTCAGCCTCTGGACCCGACCCAATTGAACTTGAACGAGCTTAATGATAAAGGCGCACTCCCCAGCGGATTGGGTCAGGGATTTTCGCTCTATGTCAATGCCATCACCCAGGCGCCTCCACCAGTACCGGATTCCGCAGTTACCCTGGCTCTTGGCGATACCGTTGATGAGGCGATGAATACCATTCAACTGGGTGGCACTGATTGGAATGACGCCGTTGAAGCCTACAATACCCGTCGTGCGCAGATCAAGGGTGAGATTGTGGCACGCGTCTCTGCGTATTTCGGTTTTGACCTGCCGGTGACTTTCCCCTATTATCAGGGTGGCAATGCCGGCCAGCCTGTCCAGAATCCACTGGCGACGCCAAATCCGTAGGCGAGACACGGTTCTTACAAAATAGGATCTTTATTTCTCCCCCAAGTGGACTAGAAGCAAACTCCCCAGCTGATGGATGCGGCTGGGGAGTTTGCCTTCTATACTGATAAAAGAGTAATAAATGTCTGTTGGGGCAGGCTGTATTTACCTGAAACTCATTCAAACCAAAAAAAGGAGCATTCCATGTCAGTAGCAAAAGTAAGCGAGATCATTGCGTCTTCACCAAAGAGTTTTGACGATGCATTAAATGTTGGCATTGCACGCGCGCACGAAACCCTCAAGAATCTAAAGTCTGCATGGGTTGAGAGCCAGCAGGTCAAACTGGACGATAACGGACAGATCCTGGAATACCGTGTCCAATTGAAGATTACGTTCATCCTCGAAGAGTGACAGAGAGGAGTTCACCTCGCTCAGGAGTAGGAAAATGATCAACTTCGTTATATGGATCATCGCGGGGGCTGTGATCGGCTGGGTTGCCAGCCTCATCATGCGGACAAATAACCGGCAGGGCGTGATCGCCGACATCATTGTTGGCATCGTGGGCGCGTTCGTGGGAGGCTACTTTCTAAGTCCCATATTCAACGCTGGCACGATCAACGAGGGCGACTTCAGTCTGCCAGCCTTGTTGGTGTCGCTGGGCGGCGCTGTCATCCTGCTGGCAATCTCCAAGTTATTTCGCACCATAGGCGGCTTCCTGGTGATCGTCATCATCGCGCTGATCATCTACACATACTTCAGTTGCTGGTCAATGGCATCCACATCAGATTTTTGTACCACCATCAGAGCCCTGCCATTCCTGCAATGACGCCCGTCGCCCCATCCGGCACACCTCCCCCAAGTGGACTAGAAACATACTCCCCAGCCGCAGGATGTGGCTGGGGAGTATGTACTGTACTATGAATACATGACCAGAGTATATGTAGCCGATGCCAAACCCGACGAGCGTTCCGCTCTGCGTCTTCTCCTACTTGATCTACATATGGAAGTCGTTGGAGAAGCCGCCGACTGGGAGACCACGCTGGCACAAGCACCAGTCACTCGTACAGACATGCTCCTGATCGATTGGGATTTACTCCCAAACTCACCTACTGCGGCTCTGGATGAACTTCGAAGGGCTTGCCCGGCCGCGCTGGTCATTGTTCTCATCAGCCATCTGGACGCCCGTCAGCAAGCCGCCCTCTCCGCCGGTGCCGATGCATTTATCAGCAAAGGGGAAACGCCCGAGCGTGTGGCAGATCGCCTGCGTACCGTCGCCGCGAGTGTTCGTATTGGATAATCGTCCGGCTGATCGAGAGACGGCGCATCAAAACGGACCTGAGAGCTGGCAGCGGCCATCGAGGCAGTTCTCAACCGAGAGTTTTGGAGGATCGAACCATGGAAAAGAATGAATTCGAAGACAAGTGGAAAGTAATACATGCCCAATCCAAAACATGGTGGAGTCTTATAACCGACTCAGACCTGGAGCGGGTGGATAAGGCCGATAGCAAACTCCATGAATATTTGAGCCTGCTCCATATGAAATATGCCCTGGACACCCAGACAGCCGAAGCTGAGATTGCCAGTCGTGTGAAAGAGTATGAAGCCTTCGCAGAACTAAAGATCGAGGCCGCTGACCCCCGCTAACTCTTCATAACCATTATCGAAGACCCCAGGAGAACCGAACCATGGAAAAAAACGATTTTGAAAGCAAGTGGTGGCACATCCGCAGTCGCTCCAAAATCTGGTGGAACCTGATCACCGAATCTGACCTGAACAAGGTGGATCAGGCTGAGATCAAGTACTTTGAATTCGTGACCAGACTCCAACTGCGCTATGAGTTGGACCGTCAGGTGGCCAAGGACAAAATCGACAGGCGGGTGGCAGAGTATGAAGCCAGCCTAAAACCGAGCATGGCATAACTCCGTAATTCTCAGCCAGTGTACCAAAGCCATTCTCGCCCAGCATGGGTTGGACCAATGGCAGTCAGATGTGATGTCACAAGACAGTTTTGATAAATGATCCAAGGAGGATCCCATGAACAAAGATGTATTTGAAGGCAAGTGGAAGCAAATCCGTGGCGAGGCGAAAGCCTGGTGGGGCAAACTCACTGATGACGACCTGGATCGCGCCGCAGGCAAGTTCGATGTGCTGACAGGCATCATTCAGGAGAAGTACGGCTACACCCGTGAAGCCGCAGCCGATGAGATCGATAAGCGCGTGACGGAGTATGAAGCCAAACTGAAGGAAAAAACCGTCTCGACCTCGTAACTCACCCTATGCACCCCCGCTCGAAGGCGGTCTGCGACCGCCGAGGTTTGCAAGTTACAACCGCAGGGTCACAGAACCCACGGGAGCGTAACCTGCGTAAGGTGAGCTCGTAATTTGTCAGGGTTTATCGTCACCGTCCATTCTCAAATGAGACTGGGCGGCCAAACACGGGCATCCGTGAATCTAGAACACTCAAAAGGAGAAAGAAATGAACCTCATTATTTACCTCATCGCTGGAGCGATTGTCGGTTATATCGCCAGCAGGATCATGCATACGAATTCACAACAAGGCACATTAATTGACATCGTGGTAGGCGTGGTCGGCGCTTTCATAGCTGGCTATTTCATCAGCCCTCTATTGAAGATCGGGACGATCAACGATGCCGTCACCATCCCAACCATGCTGGTAACGCTGTTGGGTGCCGTAGTTCTGCTGTGGATCGTCAAGGCAGTTCGCCGCTGATCACAATATGAATCAAGGTTGTCTCTTCTCATTTGAGAAGAGACAACCAAACCCGGTCAACCGTGAGTAAACCCGGACCTTCCTAAAAGGAGAAGAAAAAATGAACCTTCTCATTTATCTCGCTGCAGGGGCCATCGTCGGTTATATCGCCAGCAGGATCATGCAGACGAATTCATGGCAGGGCTTGCTGATCGATATCATAGTCGGCATGGTTGGCGCCTTCCTGGCTGGTCAATTACTCAGTCCATTGCTGGGTATCGGAACAATCAATGACGCCGTCACCATTCCAACCATGCTGGTCACACTTGCCGGTTCCATCCTTATGCTATGGATCGTAAAGACTGTCCACCGTAAATCAAAATAATGCTGATTGTCCAATCCTGGCTTACGGTCAGACGAACAGGTAAGGATGATCCCCCACTAATAATGGTATCAAGCTCATGCTTGGAAAGAAAGGCCAAAATGTCAAACGAAAATAGGGTTTCAGAAGTTAGAACGTCACAAAGCGAACCCGGACGCGAACAACGCATCTTTACTTTTAAATTCACACAGTTGGTCTGGCTGTTGTTCGGGATCCTCGAAGCTATGATCGCGCTTCGCATCGGACTTAAGTTGATCGGCGCCAATCCTGAGAGTCCGATCGTTGCCATGATCTATGGCTTTACATCCCTGTTTCTCATTCCCTTTGTGGGGCTGATCGAATCGCCAACGGCTGGCAGCATGGTGCTGGAAATCTCCTCTTTATTTGCAATAGCAGTGTACGCATTGGCTGCGGTAGCATTGGAAAGACTGGTCTGGCTGATCTTCTATCGCCCGCGTGGACCAGTGGTGGGCGTTACCGAAACCACGACCAGCAAACACCATACTACTCCGTGAACGTAAAGGAATATCGTGGCGAAATCTTTTCACCTATAAGAACCCGAACCAGACCATCAGGAGATAAATTTAATGATCATCGAAAATCAAGAACCCGAATACCACAACAATAATGTTCTGGACGTTTTACTCGGTATGCTGATCGGCAGTCTGGCTGGCGCGGTAACTATGTTACTGCTGGCACCGCAATCTGGAAAAGATACCAGAATACAAATCCGGGAAAAAGGCATCGAACTTCGCGGCCGAACCGCCAAAATGATGGATGACGCCATGGCGCAAGTGCGCCTGGATCGGAATAAATTTGCCATGGATGGACGACAGAAAGCCAAAGAAGTATTGCATCAAGGTCAAGAGCTGGTGATCGAGCAATTGGAACACGTATCCGATGCTGCCTTAGCCAGGAAAAAGGCGATCCGGGATTAAAAGATCAATACAACCAGAACGTATCACAATCTTTGGCGGCTCATGGGACTTTGTATGCCGATGGGTCGCCAAGCGTTCTCGCCCTTCAAAGATAGGAGACTCTCATGAAATTCAACCGTAATATAGGCTTTCTGTTATTAGCCATATGGCTCATTCTCACAGGATTATCCGCGTTCGTCTCGATGGGCGGCTTGGGTGTTATCCTGGCGCTCCTTGCGATCGCGGCCGGCGTTTTTATTTTAATGAATCGCTAAACCAAAGGTCAAAACCAAATATAAAAATATCCTGCGCTGGGAGGAGGATGGCGGCATCGATGATCGTTGAGGCCAATTCGTCAATACTCAAACGGCCCCTTGTCCAACCTGTTCGCCCAGTCGTTCATAATCAATCATGGTTTCGACGTTTTCCTAAAAAGGAGGATCCCAATGGAAAAAAAAGTTGGCCTGTGGCTCAATCGCAATAAGGCTGTCATTGTCAGTATCACCGACAATATCGAAGCAAAAAGAATAATCACATCCGACATGGAGCATTATGTCCTGTATTCCACCATTGTCCCTGGAGACGGCGCACCGGAAAATATACGTGACAGGCGTTTCTGGAACCATCTAGGCGAATATTATGACAAGATCATCGCGCATATTCGGGATGCCACGGAGATCCAAATATTTGGACCGGAAGTGGCCAAGTACGAACTCCAAAAAAACCTCGAGAGTGCAGGGCTGGCGGGATATATTGTCAGCCTGGAAGATGCCGGCACATTGACAGACCTTCAGATCTTCGCAAAAGTTCAGAAGCGTTTTCCAGCCCGGTCCCGATTTGATCTTTCCTGAATGAGAACTTCCCCTCAAGAGGTGTAGAGCAATACTCTGCGGTCAATCGAAGCGACCGTGGAGTGCTTCTGTGCGTGGTCGGTTGAGTATGGCGAAAAGTCAGGAGATTAATAATGAAGAGAAAAAATATTTTTGTTCTAAATGCAAGTCTGGTTCTATTATTACTTGCAGCGTGCAGTGCTCTGAAACCAACGCCTACACAGCCCGCGTCGGCACCGACCGCAATGGTAACCCCTGCCACAGGTTTGCAATATCAATTTGTAACCAATAGACTTCTGTTGCCTGCAACACGGGAACAGACACAAGCGTATGCTCTGAATGTAGATAACGACTCGCAACAAAATCCCGACAATAAATTCGGAGAACTGCTTACTTTACTGACCTCCGCAGCTCCGGGCCTTGAATTACAGTCAACGCTTGATCAGGCAGTGGATACCGGTCAACTGATCTCGCTCCATATGGTGAAAACAGATGATCTTCTGAATGACCCGAGCGTTTCGTGGTCTGTATTCCTGGGCCAAAAGACTCAGTCGACACCCACCTTCGATGGCTCTGACCAATTTACACTCGATTCAACGACGCCTCTCAACTCGCCGATAATTGGTTCGCTTACGAACGGCCGCTTTGTAGGCGGGCCGGGTGCGGCGCAGGTCCGGATGGTTTTGCTGGGACAGCAGATTGAGGTGGATTTGATCGGAGTACATCTCGAAACGGACTTCAGCGTGAATGGATGTGTTAACGGCAAACTCGGCGGCGGTGTAACCGTCGAAGAGTTTCGCAACAGGCTTCTCCCGGCGATTGCTGATGGAGTAAATCAAATTATCAAAGCAAATAATACTGCGGCAACCCCGCTCCTGCAGGCTTTTGACTCAGACAAGGACGGGGCAATTACTGCCCAGGAACTTGAGAACAATCCCCTGTTGATGATTGCAGTCTCCCCCGACCTGGACCTGCTGGACTCATCTGACAAGTTCAATCCAGGCCAAGACGGCGTGAAAGACTCGTATTCGATAGGCCTGGGCTTTACCTGTGTCCCTGCCACTTTTGTTTCGCCGGAGGATTGATCCGCGTTTGGATACAGCTTTGAAGGAGAATCGTATGAAAAAGTGTAATGATGGAATGGCACAAAACCCTGTGCGCATCTCGATCACTCACGGACAGTAAGTAGGGTAGGCATGGCGCTTTCTCCATCTTCGCAAGCGTATGATTGGTCATTCCGGCGGGTCGTGTGGGCAACCCTGGTGCTCATTGCCGTCATACTTGGCTTTTGGCTTCTCTACCGGTTTTACCAAGTCGTTTTCATCTTATTTATTGCCATCCTGGTGGGTACAGTGATCAGACCACCCATAGCCTGGCTACATCAGCGTGGGATCCCTAGAATAGCGGGAGTTATTCTTGTCTACATCCTGCTGCTCGCCCTGCTCATCAGTTTTGTACTATTGTTATTCCCGTTGATCCTCGAGCAAAGTACAACGATCGGTGCCGCAGTGCCGGGCTATTACCAAAACTTGCGCGAGTGGATGACACATTATCCCAATCAGTTAATTGTGCGCCTAGGTGAGTTCCTTCCAGCTACGTCACCAAGCCTGATGCCAGGCACAACACAACAAACGGGACAGGAAGTGATGGCATCAGCAGGGCAGGCGCTGGGTTACATGACATTGGTGACCAAGGTAATCTTTATCGCCATAGTGATTCTGGTACTTTCTTATTACTGGACACTGGATGGGCCGAGAACCATCCAGTCATTCTTGCTGCTGATTCCACAAGACCAGCGTGAGAGCATCAGCGAACTAATTTTAGCCATGGAAACCAAGGTTGGTTTCTACATAGCCGGTCAAGGGTTCCTTTGTCTGGTCATCGGCATCATGGCGTTGCTTGCCTACCTGCTCATTGGCTTGCCCAACGCCCTGGTGTTAGCGCTCATGGCGGGGGTGTTGGAAGCAGTACCGATGATTGGTCCATTGCTCGGTGCTATTCCTGCGGGGCTGGTTGCACTGTCCATTGCGCCGGAAAAACTGTTATGGGTTGTCGTCGCTACAATTGTTATTCAGCAATTGGAAAACAGCCTTCTGGTGCCGCGCGTCATGCGCAAAGCGGTGGGCGTCAATCCATTTGTCACACTACTGGCGCTTTTTGCCTTCAGCTCTATGTTCGGCATTGCCGGAGCGCTTATGGCGATTCCAATGGCGGCGATTATTCAGCTCCTGATTAATCGCTTTGTCTTTCATCCGTCGGCGATGGAGCCGGAGGTTTCAGCCGGACGTGATTATGCAAGCCGGCTGCGCTATGAAGCACAGGATTTGGCCCAGGACCTGCGTAAGCAGGCGCGGCTCAAGAAAGGAGGCTCGGATCTAAGGGTCAAGCAGATTGATCAAGTGATGGACGAGATTGAGACTATTGCAACCGACCTCGATATCCTATTAGCCCAGACCAGTACTTCGGACGCACCATGACAAAGCGATTGGTAGTATTTGGTACAGCAGTGATGACCACTTTGCTGGCGCTGGTGGTGCTGTGGCAGTTCCGCATCGTGGTCGTTTACGTCCTGGTCTCGCTTGCGCTTGCGGCAACGGTCCGCCCATTAATTAAGGTCTGGTCCAGGCGCGGCATCATGATGCGTCTGGCACTGATTTTGCTCTTCCTGGCTGGCTTGGGTGGCTTTGGTTTCTTGATCTCACTCGCTGGTAGATACGCGATTGGTGATATTCAACAATTAGCCCAAACACTGTCGGTGCAGGATGTCTGGAAACTGCCACCATGGCTGGAGGGAAGTTCGTTCGATCAGGCACTGGTTTCACAGCTACCACCACCAAGTAAACTTTTCGAAGCTCTAACCGGAGACCAGGGGCAGTTCGTACTGCCTGCCATACTCGGCTTCACGCAGGATATTGGCGATGTTGTGAGCGGCTTGTTCGTTATTCTGTTCTTGAGTATCTACTGGAGCATCAATCAAATTCATTTTGAACGACTATGGCTCTCGTTGCTTCCATCTGAATTGCGCGGCCATGCGCGAGACATATGGAGGACAATCGAACCTGACCTCGGGGCTTACATACGCAGCGAAGTGGCCCAAAGCCTGCTTGCGGGATTGCTACTAGGCTTTGGTTATTGGCTGCTCGGATCGCAATACCCAACGGTGCTGGCACTGATTGGCGCGTTGGTATGGCTGATTCCCGTAGTGGGGGCGATCCTGGCAGCGATTCTGCCCCTATTAATTGGGCTGCTGACCAGTGTTCAGCTTAGCCTGTTAACGGTTTTCTATACGCTCATCGTGGTAATTGTCCTCAAAGTATGGGTCGAGCCGCGCCTGTACAAACGCAAGTGGGACAATCCTATTATGAGCTTGGTCATACTCCTGGCAATGGCAGATGCTTTTGGACTTGTCGGCATCATCGTCGCGCCACCATTATCAGTGGTATGCCAGATCCTGTGGAGCCGCCTGGTCAGTGACCGCCTTGCTTCAGGTGCCTCAGCCCAAATTTCAGATCTCAAAGAACGGCAGACACGTCTATGGATAACCATAACAAAGATGGAAGAACAGCCTCTACCCTTGGTGATCAGCAGCATGGAGCGGCTCAAGCATCTGATTGAGAAGGCTGAACCGATTCTGCAACCAGCTCTACCCGCTGAGACATCCGATCCATTCCACTCACTTGAGTCTTTCCCCGGTGAAGACAGGCCGCCCAGATCCACAAAATCCTGAATAAAAAGAGAATGACCGCAATAGAATGGCTAAATACATTGTTCGGTTAAGGCAACAAAGCATCCACTACGCAAACAGGATCAATGGACTGACACGCGGCTGGTTATGGATTTTAGCAGATGCGGCAAAAGAAACCCTAAAGCCTGGGACAGCGATAACAGCCGCGGCAATTGCCTACTTTGCCCTCTTCTCCATCTTTCCCATCACCCTTCTAAGCATTTCCATTGCAAGTTTCAGCTTTGGTCCATCAATGGACCGGCAACTCATCATTCAAAAGTTGGAGTTTATTGCGCCGGCTATGGGCCAGTTGTTGGGGAAAAACATTGATGAGATCATCGAAGCACGCGGATCAGTTACCGGTGTTGCTTTGGTTGGTCTGATCTGGTCTGCCTCTACAGTTTTTTATACGTTTACTCAAACCTTGAATCAAATTTGGGGGACTAAACGACGTCGCTCTGTCTGGAAGCGGCGTGGTCTGGCCATCCTTTTTGTCCTGATCTTCGTCGGCCCGGCGCTTTTCCTGGCTTCATTTGC
Source organism: Chloroflexota bacterium (assembly GCA_041302025.1). GTDB lineage: Bacteria > Chloroflexota > Anaerolineae > Anaerolineales > Villigracilaceae > Defluviilinea. The sequence continues at coordinate 9,667 of JBFYRY010000125.1, forward strand.
CGGCAGTACAATCGCCCACCTCCGCCCCTTTTTACCCGACTCAATCATTTCACTGGTGGGCGGGGGCAGTGCGGTGCTGGCTGTCCTGCTCGATGTTGCTTTGTTTATGGTGCTTTACATGATGCTCCCGCATGGTACTTCCACCTGGCGTGAGATTCTGGCCGGTGCAATCGGGGCTGGTCTACTATGGGAACTGGCCAAGAAAGCCTTCCTGTCTTTTATTTCCACCTACATCTCCGTATCAAACATGGTCTATGGTTCAGTGGCAGCTATTATTGCCTTTCTTGCCTGGTCATATCTGAGCGGCCTCATCTTTCATTTTGGCGCTTACTTAAGCGTTTCTTATTTTCAACTCAAACAACAGCAAAGAGAATTACCAGGCAAACCACCTCAGTAAACTTCCATCGGATGGAAGTTAGTGGCAGTATCAGGGTCTCCCCCAACCGGCGGAGAACAACATTCCCCAGCCGATGGATGTGGCTGGGGAGTTTTGATTGTATGATGAACTTGTAGGACAAATCACTCAAAAGGAGAAATCTCATGTTGTGGACTATCGT
>JBFYRY010000374.1:0-3105 GCA_041302025.1 Chloroflexota bacterium
TGCAGAAAAGGGCTTGGATGTCAATTCGTTCACAGGCAGGGTGACGAATACGGTTTACATCGGCACGGACACGCATATCTTTGTTGACCTGAACGGAAAACGGGTCAAGATATTCGAGCAGAACCGCATCTCGCGCCTCGACCCGGGTTCCTTCTATACGATCGGGCAGGAAGTGTTGCTCGTGATGTGGACGGATAATGTTCTGGTCCTGAAGAAGGATTGAGGAGGCGGCATGCTGAAAAGATTACGCGAGAACAAATCTGCGCAGGGAACCCTGCTTGCCTCCCCGACCATGTTGTGGATGCTTGGGCTTTTGATCATCCCATTAATCCTGACCATGGTCATTTCGTTCGGGAAGCGAAGCCCCGATGGGAATGTGATCTACGCCTTTTCACTCGATAACTATATCCGCCTGTTCGGGTACAGCACCGATTGCGATGGCGGTCAGGCTTCCTGTTTCAACCCATTGTATTTGCAGATTCTGTGGCGCTCCATATCGCTGGCATTCAAAACAACGGTCTGGGTGATCGTGCTGGCATATCCTCTGGCGTATTTCATCGCGCGCGCCACCCCGAAGAGACGGAATACATTCCTGTTCATGGTGCTCATCCCGTTGTGGACCAACTTCGTCATCCGTGTATATGCGTGGATGATGCTTTTGCGCAAGGAGGGCGCGATCAATATCATCCTTGGCGCGGCTGCGAACTTTCTTCACATCCCGTTCCAGCCATTGGAGATGTTGTACACGCCGGGTGCGGTGTTGGTCGGAATGATCTATGAGTTTTTGCCGTTCATGATCCTGCCGATCTTTACATCGCTCGAGAAGATCGAAGTCCCGCTCTACGAAGCCGCGGCGGATCTGGGTGCGAACGCCATCAAGACCTTCCTGCGCGTCACACTTCCGCTTTCGATGCCGGGTGTGGTGGCGGGAACGATCCTGGTGTTCATCCCTGTGATGGGGACATTCATCGTTTCCGACCTTTTGGGAGGCAGGCAGGTCATCCTGGTGGGGAACCTGATCCAGCGGCAATTCCTCGATGCGCGCGACCCGACGTTTGGAAGCGCCGCGTCGCTGATCCTGATGATCATGACGCTGATCGTGACATATTTCTACACGCGCAAATTCGGTTTCGGAGAGGAGATCGTTGTGGCATGAACCCGCACAAAAGACATCCTCTCATCGTGGTTGCGACCGTTTTGGTGTATATCTTTTTGTACGCACCGATTCTGATACTGATGCTGTATTCCTTCAACGCCTCGAAAGCAAATGTGAAATTCGAAGGCTTTATCCCGGCGTTCAGCGAACGCGTGGAGATGAAGGGCAGTCTGGTGCAAGCCAGTCCGTGCGGACCGTTCCACTGGTTCTGTGACCTCGCCAAGAATGACGATGTGCTGGAAGCCGCAGGCAATACGCTGACCATTGCATTCATATCCACGATCATCTCGACCATCATCGGTACCATGGCGGCGCTCGCGCTTCAACGTTACGAGTTCAAATTGAAACCGTTCTCGCAGGTCTCGCTCTACATTCCCATCGTCATCCCTGAGATCGTGATGGGCATTGGGATCCTGACCCTCTTCAGCCAGCTCTTCGGACTCCTGAACAGTGCGCTGGGATTGACGGGCGATTCAAGACTCAGCCTGGGCTTGGGTACCGTTATCGTGAGTCACATCGCTTTTAGCGTTCCCTTCGTAACGCTCGTGGTGCAGGCGCGGTTGCAGGGATTCGACAAGTCTTTCGAGGAAGCCGCCATGGACCTGGGCGCGAACGAGTGGACCACCTTCCGACGCGTGACCTTCCCGATGATCCTGCCCGGCATTCTCTCCGGCGGATTGCTGGCGTTCACGCTCTCGCTCGATGACTTCGTCATCACGTTCTTCACGAATGGTCCCGGTTCGACGACACTTCCTATCTATGTCTATGGTCTGTTGCGGCGTATCATCACGCCGCAGGTCAATGCGCTTTCGACGGTCTGGATACTGGCTGTTTTCTCGATTGTTCTGTTATTGCAAATACTTCAGAACCGCGAGCAGAGACAACATTAATTTGGGTGTTGCGCGGATGGGATTTTCCGCGTTGCCGATCAAACCAATCTTCTAAAGGAGGAAGAAATGAGCAAATCAAACGTATCGAAGTTGCTGGCAGTATTCGCCATTGCCAGCATGGTCCTTGCCGCATGTGGAGGGGGCGCGGAGCCAACCGCCGAGCCTGCCGCCGGTGGACCGAAGGTCACATCCAGCGGGTTCGAATGTCCGGAACCCAGCCCGCGTGTGGATGTCACATCGAAGGAATTGAACATCTTCGTGTGGACCGAATACTTCCCGCAGGACATGCTGGATTGTTTCGAACTGGTCTATGACATCAAGTTGAACCGCGACGAGTATTCCAGCAACGAGGAAATGTATGCAAAACTTGCCGCAGGCGGCAGTGCATACGATCTTGCCCAGCCAACAGATTACATCGTTCCCCTGATGATCCGTCAGGGATTGTTGCAGGAGTTTGATCACGCCCAGATGCCGAACATGAAGAACTTCGACGAAGGCTGGATGAACCAGGAATTCGACCCAGGCAACAAATACAGCGTTCCCTATCTGGCGGGCACAGACGCGATCGTAGTCAATACGGATGCCGTGGAGAATGTCCCTCAATCGTGGGCGGATCTGTGGAAGCCTGAATATGCCGGCAAAATGGTCTTCCTGGATGATTCACGAGCGGTCATCGGCGCAACCCTGCTGACCCTCGGATACGACGTCAACACAACCGACCCGGCGCAGTTGGAAGAGGCAAAAGCAAAACTGGCGGAACTCGTCCCGAATATCAAATTGTTCGACAGTGACAGCCCCAAGACCGCCCTGATCGCCGGGGATGTTGACCTGGGTATGACCTGGACGTTCGAAGCATTGGCGGCGCAACAGGAAAACCCTGCCATCCAATACGTCTATCCCACCGAAGGCGCCATTCTCTGGCAGGATAACTGGGTCATGCTCAAGGACGCGGCGCATGCTGATGCGGCGTACGCCTGGTTGAACTACATTATGCAGGGCGATGTCTTCTGGCTGACCTTGATCGATTACACCTACATCAACCCCAACAAGGCGGCGCTG
>JBFYRY010000375.1:0-3102 GCA_041302025.1 Chloroflexota bacterium
GGGCATCGTCTTCCAATTTTTTCAGTTGATGCCGATGCTGACACTGCTCGAGAACGTCATGCTCCCGATGGACTACGCCGAACTCTATGATTTTGACGAACGTCCCAAAAAAGCGATGGAAATGCTCGAAAGAGTCGGGCTTGAAAAATTCGCGAACAAATTGCCGGTGTTGGTCTCGACGGGGCAACAACAACTTGCCGCCATTGCGCGTGCCATCGCCTGTAACCCGCCTCTGCTGGTCGCGGATGAACCGACAGGCAACCTCGATACAAAATCCGCAAACACCATCATCGAGCTGTTCGAGCAGTTGGCTCAGAGCGGCAAGACAGTTGTCATGGTCACGCATGACCCCTCCCTCACATCCCGCACGAACCGCAATATCATCATCGCCGACGGCGAATTGATCAACGAGACGGTCGCGAAGGCATTGCCGTGGCTCAGGCATCGTCACATGATGGAGTTCACCAAGATCGCCGAAAAGCAGGTTTTCCCCGCAAAAGCAACCATCATCTCACGCGATGCACATGTGGAATACTTCTTCATGATCCACAAGGGTGAAGTGGAGGCAGTCCTGCAAGACCGTAAACAGAACGAGACTATTATTTCGCGGCTCACGCCCGGCGAGTTCTTCGGCGAAGTGGAACTGTTACGCGGCGGAAAGTCCATTGCGAACGTGCGTGCCAGTGCCGAAGGTCCCGTTGAGTTGCTGGCGATCAAGCGCGCCGACTTCAAACGCGTGATGGACGAGTCTCCCATCACGGTGGAAGCGGTTGGCAAGATCGTGCAGGAAAAATTGCAGGTACACCGCGCCGCGGATAGCAGGTCGGAGCGCGGTCTCTTTTCCTTCTTCCGCAAAAAGTAACAACCCATTTCGAATTCAATGGCAGACCCGCGCAAACTCCCGCAAGTACTTTACATCGCAGACAGCGACGAATCGCGTGCGCTTGTCGGGCGTTTGCTTTCGGATAAGTATGTGGTACTTGAAGCCGCAAATCCGCTGGATGGCATCCAACTGGCGGAAGACACCCATCCCAACCTGATCCTGCTCGATAACAACCTCCCGCAGATAACGGGCAATGAAGCCGCCACGCGCCTTCGAAAGGTAGTGCCCAACACAGCCATTGTCATCATTTCAGGCGACCTCTCTGATGGCGCGCGCGAGCGCGCGCTTGCGGCGGGTGCCGTTGGCTTTATTCCAAAGCCCATTGACGATGATTTTGTGCCGCAGGTTGATGCGTACCTGAATGGCAGGGTGGAAAAACTCGAACAGCCTGAGTTGCACCTTCAAGCCTACCAGCAGGAACTGGCTGAAAAATTCGAAGGGACCATCCGCCAGCTCACGACCACGCTTGAGCGGAATAAATATCTGCTCCAGCAAAACCAGCGCATGGTTGACATGCTCGAGCGCAGGCACAGATTGCTTGAAACCGCCGCGCGCGTCGGACAACTGGTCACGTCCATTTTGGATCTGGATGACTTGTTGAAGTACACCGTCGATATTATTTGCAGTGAATTCAATTTTTATTACTCCGGCATCTTCCTGCGATCAGACGACGGGAAATGGGCGGTCTTGCGTGCGGGCTATGGCGCCGCTGGACACAAGATGATGGAGACTAATCACCGTTTGCCGCTGGATGACCGTTCCATGATCGGCAATGCCATCCTCAAGCAACAGGCACAGATCGCCTCAGACGCCGCCGGAGAGGTGTCCCGTTTCAAGAATCCTTATCTCCCCGATACCCGCTCCGAGATGGCACTGCCGCTGGTCGCCAAATCTGAAGCGCTCGGCGCGTTGACCGTGCAAAGCGACAAACTCAACGCGTTCTCGGAAGAAGACATCACGTCCCTGCAGGTAATGGCGGATCATATCGCCATTGCCTTGAGCAACGCCCAACTGCTGGACAAACTTGCCAACGCCAATGCAGAGTTATTGCGAACGAAAACCTTCGAAGCAATTGCCACCGCCACGGGCGAAGCCATCCACTGGGTGGGGAACAAAGCCGCTCCCATACCGGGCAGTATCAAACGTGTGCGCGAAGACTTGAACTATCTGCTGGCTTTGATCGGGCAGTTGGACGAGTCAGCGTGGGAAAATGCCTCTTTGCGCGCGGCAGTTGAAACGGTCAAGGAAGAAGCGGAGATGTCTGGTCTCGATCTGAAAGCCATCCTTGATGAGATGTCCGCCATGAAGCCGAATCGACTCAGCGCGTTGGTCAGTGTCGAATCCCTGATCGAAGATTTGGACATCGCGGAAAATTCTGCGAAGGTCATCCTCGATATCAAAGAGGGATTGATCGGTCCTGCGCGGCAAAGAAATGACGCGGCTGTGTCGTTGCGTGAGATGATCACGAACACTGTCGAGAATATGGGCTTGCCGGGTGGGGTGGTGGAGATGGAGTGGTCGGACGATATGCCGCATGCGCACGTGGACGCGCGGCAGGTGGAGCAGGTGTTCAATAACCTGATCAAGAACGCATGGGAAGCAATGGCGGACACGCCTGAGCCGAAGATTTGCGTGCATGGTCGGTGCGATGATGATCCGAATTTTGTGCTTGTTACTGTAAAGGATAACGGACCCGGAATTCCGAAAGAGATTCAGGAAAAGATCTGGGTTTCGTTCTTCACCACGAAAGGCGGGAGCGGCGGCACCGGGCTGGGACTTTCTTCCGTGATGCAGATCGTCAACCAGCACGGTGGCAAAATTGATCTGGAAAGTGAAGCGGGCAAAGGAGCGATGTTCTCGGTACGCCTGCCCGTTGAAAAAACTAACCAAGGAGGATGAATGACAACCGTTCTTTTAGTCGATGATGAAAAGTTGATCCTGCGTAGTCTGGAGAAAACGCTTTTGCGGGCAGGCTTCGATGTGTTGACCGCGGCGGACTGCAAAAACGGAAGCGAAACCTTCGCGCAAAATGTGGGTGATGTCAACATCGCCGTATTGGATCTGAATATGCCGGGCTTCGATGGAATTCCCAAAACCGGTGCCGGGCTGGACCTGTTGGATGAACTCAAAAAGCAAAAAGCCGACCTGCCTGTGGTCATCCTGACCGCGTACGACGAAGTCAGCCGCGCCAAGGATGCGGTCTCGCGCGGTGCGAGCGC
>JBFYRY010000376.1:0-3101 GCA_041302025.1 Chloroflexota bacterium
CAATACTGTGATTTGTATTGCCGGGATGGACAAGCGTTGGGCCAGGTCAGCCTTTGCCTGTTCGATCAGGTTTTGCAGGGTGGGCGCGGAGGGTATCGAGGGCATGTCCGGGGTTTCTCCTTGGGTGGGTGTGAAAGCAGATTGTGTTTCTTCCTGAATGGGTGATGGTAGGGCAGTTTGAAAAGAGACAAATGTCGGGTGGGAAAGAGGCGTGCAAGCGGATAGGATCAGGATATTAACAATGATGAATGTGACTTGACTGCGCATTTTATTTCTCCTGTGTGGCCGATCCGAATAAATAAGACAGGGTGAAGCAGAGTGAGTGCCGTGTAACCTATTGCTTCCTTGATTTTAATGTAAAGGCTTTTTCCCCGGAGTACAATAATTTTAGCACCTGCCGAAAAGGCAAACCCGCCGCAAGGCGGGGACGCAAAGTCATGGATCCCGCTCCGGTGGGACCGCCAGACCGCCGAAGTTATTTCTCGGCGGTTATTTGTTGTAAAGGAGGCTCCTGCGCGAAATATAAAGCATATTTGTTTACAACGTCATAAAACATATTTTTGAAGAGGAGATAAGATTATGAAACGTATACTTCCGGCAAGTATTTTGATTATTATCCTGACCGTTACGCTGGTCATCCCTGTCAGCGCGGCCAGCAGTACCAAACAGATCGGTATCAACGTTGTTCTGAATACCGATGTGACCGATTCCATCCTTGCCGATATTGGGACGCACGGTAAGGTTCATGATGTGATCTATGAGATCGATGCGCTGACAATGAAAGTCCGCGAAGGCGACCTGGAAGCCGTTCGTGCTTTGCCCTATGTGGCTGCTGCCAACCAGGATAAGGAACGCAATGGCGCACCGATTGATATGGTTGCTGCTACAGATTTTTCAGACGGTATCAATACTTGGGATCTGGACGCCATCAATGTGACTGATTACGATTATGGCCGGGTGGAAAGTTACGATGGCTCTGGCGTCTATGTTGCAGTATTGGATACCGGATTGGTTGATGTCTGGCGTGCTTTCTTCCCGCAAGAGCGTATAGCAGTAGAGTATGCTAAATCCTTTGGCGGAGGCGGTGGGGAACAAGGAAATGTTTCCGAACAGCCCAATAAATGGGAACATGACCAAAACTCGCATGGCACCCATGTGACAAGCACCATCTTGGGATACAACATGGGCACCCGCATTGTAAATGGCGCCGCACCCATGGCGACGGTTATCCCGGTCAAAGTGCTTAACCAGAACGGATCTGGTTGGTCTTCTGTGGTGGCGGCAGGCATTACATATGTGGGTGATTTAAAGGCTGGTCCGCTGGCTGATTACCCTGTAGTAATCAACATGTCTTTGGGTGGCCCAGAGTTGGATGCGATGGAAAAGGCCGCCATTGACTATGCAATTAGCAAGGGTGTTATCATCGTCGCATCAGCTGGTAATGAGGGTGATGCTGGCATGGGCTATCCTGGTGCATATGAACCTGTCATATCGGTGGCAGCCTCTGGTTGGGTAGGTGAGTGGAGTGTTGCAGGCAGTTGGTGGCGTACGCTCGATGTAGCAGATCCAACTGATCCGGCTGACTTCTATATCACTGATTTCTCCAGCCGCGAATTACCTGGTCAGGATTTGGATGTGGCTGCCCCTGGCTCATGGATTGTCGGTCCATATAAAGTCAACAGTGGTAACGTATTGACCTATTACTATTTGGGCGGAACAAGTATGGCGAGTCCGCATGTAGCCGGTATCGTAGCTTTGATGGCTGATCAGTATCCTGCTCTAACGGCTGCCGATGCTGAGAGCTATCTCGAAAGTTCGGCCATTCCATTAGCTCCTGGTTGCCGTGATGTAAACGACGGCTCTGGCTTGATCGTGGAATATTGTTGGGGTGCGGATGCGACCGGCGCAGGCCTTGTAACTGCTGACGCAGCGCTTAACGCGATTCCATAGTTCCACAATCTGATAAATCCAGTTTTGAAAGCGAATCCCCCGCCGAAAGTCAGCGGGGGATTTTGCTTGCATTCCTATACCCTGTATACTTGGTGTGTACTCGTATCCGGCAGGGACTGTTCACTGTGTTTGTGTTCCGGACAAGTTTAAAATAATCCTTCCAGAGAGGTATTTCCTCAGGGTGGAAAACTGCTACAATTGCTTTAAATTAAAAGGCCAATATCCAATGAAGAATAATCGAATTTCCTCCATATTTGTTTCCCTGTCCTATGTAGTTGGGGTGATCCTGGGACTGTACCTGATCGTGATCGCAGCCTGGGCGGACATGGAATCCTCTTTTTATGGTTTCAGCCGCCTGGCTGATGCCGGACTTGACGGATTCAGTTGTCCCGTTCTCATGACCCGGGATGAGACGAGTGCGATCTCCTTGACCGTTTCAAACACAACGGATAATCCTGTAACCCCATCTGTAAAAGTGGAGATCAGCACTCCGTTTACAATGGATGAGTTCAATGAGAACATCGAACTTGCGCCCGGTGAATCCCGGAAACTGACGTGGTCTGTCGGTCCCGGGAACATAGACCTGGGGAATTTTATCTTTGCGAAAGCGCTGGTATATTCTGCTTACCCGCTCCCCAGCCAGGAGGCGAACTGCGGTATCTTTATCCTTGCCCTGCCGGGCAGTGGCAGGTTGATCCTGCCTCTGCTTATCTTTTTCAGCTTGCTGGGAATGGGATGGGGTTTGTACCGGATGAAAAAAGCCGGCACAGCCAATGATTGGCTCGAGAAGTACTTTGGATCGATGGTTTTTCTGGCGCTTACCGTCATCCTGGGATTTACCCTCGCCTTTGTGGGCGGATGGGTGCCATCCATCCTTGTGCTGGCGGTGGCATTGCTTCTGATCATCATCCTGGTGGGCTCTTTGATCTTAAGCGAGCGCAGAAAACGATTGTGACGCACCGGAAAATATCTTTGGAAGGATAATGAAACAGGCTCCCGTTTGGGAGCCTGTTGGTTTAGAAGACAAAATAACGTGCGGTTGCCATGAATATCATGGAAAGGATCATGCTGACCGTGTGAATGGGTGACACGGTCTTGACTCGCTTTTGGAGCGCCTGGATCTGTGCGAGTTGTTCGGCTGTGGGTTTGCC
>JBFYRY010000126.1:0-10203 GCA_041302025.1 Chloroflexota bacterium
AACGTTCAAACCTGTCAACTTGACAACGTTTTAACTCTGCCAATAGGCTTCATCATAGGCGGGCGCTTCACAGCGCAGAGGTTTGTCTGCCCGTTCGCCGAGCGCGTAGCCAGCCTGAATAAGCACCTGAATCTCAGAACTGCCTTCATAGATGACAGCGCCTTTGGAGTTACGGAGGTAGCGTTCCACATCGTATTCGTCACTGAAGCCATACGCTCCGTGGATTTGGATCGCTTCATTTGCCGCGCTAAAGGATGCTTCGGTAGCGAACTTCTTTGCGAAGGATGTCTCTCGTGTAGGGCGTTTGCCCTCGTTCTTCATCCAGCCTACTTGATAGTACAGCAGGCGGGCAATCTCATAATCCTGCGACATCTTTGCGATCTTTTCTTGAATCAACTGATGTTCTGCAATGGGTTTGCCGAAGCTTGAACGCGCTTTGGCGTACTTGACGCTGGCTTCCAGCGAGGCGCGGATGATGCCCGTCGCGCCGGATGCCACGGTGTAACGTCCGTGGTCGAAGCCGGACATTGTGATCTTGAAACCCTCGCCTTCCTCGCCGAGTCTGTTTGCGGCAGGCACTTTCACATCGGTAAATGAAATCCACCCTGTTGCACCAGCGCGCACGCCTAGTTTGCCGTGCAAGTCACCGGTTTTCACGCCCTCGCTGTGCAGGTCAACGATGAAGGAGGAGAGCGCCGAAGAAGGTTTCGGGGAGGAAAGGTCAGTTTTAACGGTAACAAGCGCCAGGTCCGCTTTAGAGGCGAGCGAGATCCACATCTTTTCGCCGTTCAGGATGTAGAAATCCCCGTCCCGTTTGGCGGAGGTCCGCATCGCCGCCACATCCGAGCCCATCCCCGGTTCGGTGAACGCGCCGCATCCGATCTTTTCCCCTTTTGCCAGCGGCACAAGGAACTTCTGCTTCTGTTCCTCCGTGCCCCATTGGAAAAGTGTCATCGCGCACAACCCGGTGTGTACCGACATAACCACGCGCAGGGATGTATCCATGGCTTCGAGTTCCTCGCACGCGAGACCCCAGGTGAGGTAGTCCATGCCCTGCCCGCCGTAGCGCACGGGGAAGGGGAGCCCCAGGATTCCAAGTTCGCCCATGCGTTTGAGGGCAAAGGGGATCGGCTCCTGTTTGCGGTCGTATTCTTTTATAACGGGCGCGATCTCCTTTTGGACGAAGTCGCGTACCATTTTTTGTGTCATTTGATGCTCGGGGGAAAGGGAGAAATCCATGGATGGGTACCTCTGTGATATTTTTCTTCATTATACCTTGTGGACGTCTCGCTTCTTTCCCAACCGACGGTTGATTCTGTTCAACGATTTTTATCTCCCCGTTTCATTTTCCCGTTAAATAAAAAAATGCCCGACGCTGTGTTTCAGCATCGGGCTATGGAATGTGGGTATCATCCATCATGATTTTCTCTCCACACCCATGTTGCTCAACTCGTCCGAATTGAGATTCGAAACGAGCAAGTCTGCGCTGGCTAGTGCGGCGAACACAAGCAGGCAAATGACGACTGCAACGATTAACATAGGCTTCTCTCCTTTCTTTGATACACTTGCCGTAACATCTTTGTGTATGCTTACTGTAACATCTTTCGGCACTAAAGGTTATATCCCCTAACAGTACTGAAATGAGGTTTGATTTCAATTCTGCAAAGGATAACTACATGACGTGGAACAGGATTTTTTGTTCCGTTTTTATATACGATTGTAATGAATGGATGTTGCAAACTGGTGAAAAAACCGTGGGCATTTTGTGAATTCTTTCCGGTATGGCACAGGGAATTTGTACAAGAATGCCGCGTTTCTTCTGACCTGTGTGCGTTTTGAATTTTTTCAACCGGGTTTGGTTGACAAAACACATCTTTGGGATAAAATACACTCCGCCATACGAAATGCCGAAGTGGCGGAATTGGCAGACGCGCTACGTTCAGGGCGTAGTGAGGGTTCCCTCATGAGGGTTCAAGTCCCTCCTTCGGCACCAAGTACCCTGAAAGAGACCCGCTGTTTGGCGGGTTTCTTTTTTTGCCCGAAGAACACAAAGATTAAAGGTTTTCCTGGTGTTCCCCCCGGCATTCCCCGGCACTTGCGTCCGGGGCAAGTGTGCGTCTGGGGCAAGTGTTGCGGGCTTCGTGGTTCAAGTACGGCGGCAGGTTGAAAAATTCACGTTCATTTGTGTAAATTCCCGGCTAAAAGGCGGTTCGTAGGAAGCGTGGAAGTGGTATAATTAGAGTAAATCAGGCGCTATTCTTCATTAGTTAAGACGCGGAGTCGCGGAAACTCGTCCACCGTGTCTTTTTTATGCCAGTTACTCCCTTTCAAAGAGATTTTCATGGTCGAAGACAACACCAACACAGGAAATATCCAGCAAGTAGACATTGATTCCCAGATGCGGGATGCCTACCTCGATTACGCCATGAGCGTGATCGTGGCGCGTGCCCTGCCCGACGCCAGAGATGGGTTGAAACCGGTTCATCGCCGCATTTTGTACGCCATGCACGAACTGGGCATGCGGTCGAACACGGCTTATAAGAAATCTGCCCGTATTGTCGGTGAAGTGCTTGGTAAATTTCACCCGCATGGCGATTCGGCGGTCTACGAGTCGATGGCACGCATGGCGCAGGATTTTTCCATGCGTTACCTGCTGGTGGATGGACAGGGCAACTTCGGCTCGGTGGATGGCGATGCTCCCGCCGCCATGCGTTACACCGAAGCCCGTCTCCAGAAAATGGCAGAGGAACTTCTTGCCGACCTGGAAAAAGACACGGTCGATTTCGGTCCCAATTTCGACGACACGCTCGAAGAACCGCTGGTTTTGCCCGCCCGTGTGCCGAATATGCTTCTCAACGGCACATCCGGCATCGCTGTCGGCATGGCGACCAACATCCCGCCGCACAACCTCCGCGAATTGACCAGTGCCATCATCTTCCTGATTGACAATTATGAAACAATGGACGATATCCCGCTGGATGCGTTGATGAAACACATTCAGGGACCGGATTTTCCGACCGGCGGCATCATTGTTGGGCGTGAAGGCATCGAATCCGCGTATGGAACGGGGCGGGGACGTCTCGTTGTTCGCGGTATGGCTCACATTGAAGAAACGCGAAGCGGCAGGCACGATATCGTCATCACCGAGATTCCCTACCAGGTCAACAAATCCAGCCTGATCGAGCGCATAGCCGAACTGGTGCGTGAGGACAAGATCGACCAGATCTCAGATATGCGAGACGAATCGGACCAGCGCGGTATGAGCATCGTGATCGAACTCAAACGCGGCGCTCAACCGAAGAAAGTCCTGAATCAACTATATAAGTACACCAACCTTCAAACGACATTCGGCGTGCAATTGCTCGCCCTCGTGGATGGCGAACCGCGTACCCTGTCGCTCAAGCGTTCCCTGCAGATATTCATCGAACACCGGCAGACTGTTATCGTCCGCCGTTCCAATTTTGAACTGGCGAAAGCCCGGGCACGCCAGCATATCCTTGATGGGTATTTGATCGCTCTCAACAATATCGAAGCAGTCATCAAGACCATCCGCGAATCGGAAGACTCCGATACCGCCAAGACCAATTTGATAACCCGCTTCAAATTGAGCGACCTTCAAGCGCAGGCGATCCTCGACATGCAATTGCGCCGTCTCGCCGCCCTTGAACGCTGGAAGATCGAAGAGGAGCACAAGCAAGTCGCCCAGCAGATCGCCCATTTGGAAGACCTGCTTGCCCACCCGAAGAAGATCCTGGCGCTCATCCAGGATGATATGCGCGACCTCGCCGAGAAATACGGCGATGACCGGCGCACCCGGATCGCAGGTGACGCGAAAGAGGAATTAACGGAAGCAGACCTGGTCCAGGATGAAGCGGTGCTTATCAGTCTCACCGAGCGCGGTTACATCAAGCGCGTGGCGGCATCCGCCTTCCGGTCACAGAGTCGCGGCGGGCGCGGCGTGATGGGACACACTACCAAGGATGAGGATGAAGTCGTGGCGCTCATCCCGGCTCGAAGCCTCGATACGATGCTGTTCTTCTCCGACAAGGGCAAGGTCTATTCCGAAAAGGTCTACCAGATCCCCGATGCCGACCGGACTGCGAAGGGCATCCCGCTGGTCAACGTGCTTTCACTGGATGCCAGCGAACGCGTTACCGCCGCCATAGCCGTCTCGGATTTCTCGGCGCACGGATTCTGCATGCTGGCGACTCTGCGCGGCAAGGTGAAGCGCGTGGTGATGGAGGAATTCGCATCTGTCCGACCCTCGGGCTTGATCGCCGTTACCCTGGAGGAGGGCGACCAGCTCGGCTGGGCGCGCGTGACCAGCGGCAAGGATGAAGTGATCTTCGTCACCCAAAATGGACAAGCCCTGCGCTTCAGCGAGACCAAAGTGCGCTCGATGGGGCGTCAGGCGGCGGGCGTGCAGGCGATCAGGCTCAAGAAGGATGACGCCGTCACCAGCATGGACGTTGTTGAAAAAGATGGTGCCCTGCTTGTGGTTACTTCCGGCGGATTTGGTAAACAGACACCTCTCAAGGAATATTCCGCCAAGGGACGTGCCACCGGCGGCGTTTCCACGATCGATCAAAAGGCTTTGAAGGAAATCGGGAAGATCGTTGCCGCGCGCGTGGTGCAAAAGGACGACGACCTGACGATCATCACCGCCAACGGGGTTGCGATCCGCATCAAGAACAAGACCGTCAAACAGGCGGGACGCGCCACGAAGGGCGTGCATCTCATCAAACCGCAGGAGGGCGACAATGTCGCTTCCGTGGCACGCATCTCGGCGGAGGACCTGAAACGCGCGGGAGCCCAGATGGAAGAAGAGAAGATCGAACCTCAGCCACAGTTGATCTAATAAAAACGTCCCGAAGGCTCAAAACCTCCGGGACGTTGCTTTTATCTGATCGGGGAATTACAGCGACATTTTTCCGAGAATGAACATTGCCAGGGTTCCCATGATGCAGACCGTGAACATCAACATCAGGGAAATGAAGAAGCGTTGTTGTGCCGTCATGCCGAGAAAACGCGCATTACTGCGGCGTCGTCTTTTCAGTGCGCGCGAAGCGACCGGTCTGGCTTCCGGTTCCTTGTAAAGATCGTTCGGTTCCTCTTCGTAGAAGGATGATTCTGCAGAATCGCGTAAATTATCAAACATATTGACCTCGTGCAAAGTAGTATATCATGCGAAGGGACGCAAACGCACATCCCCGAAGCGTACTGTCACAAATTTGCCATTCTCATCCCGTAATTTCAGGCTTCCATCCGATTCCAATCCTGCCACCTTGCCTGTGACCATCTGCTCCCCGCCCATATCCACCTGCACCCGCCAGCCCTGATAAGCCAGTACCTTTTCCCATTGCTTCATCAAGTCATCCGTTCCCAATTGGGGACGCAACGCAATGAACGAGGCGAGAATGTCGTGCAGGACTTCCACCCGGTCGACGGGCTGACCGATCGCATCCTCCATGCTGGTGGCGGGAAAACGCAGGATGTCTGTTGAAGGGACGGAGCGTTTCGAAATGTTGACGCCGATCCCGACGATGATATTTTCCACATCCTCTCCCGACCAGACCAGTTCGATCAACACACCCGCCACTTTGCGGCGGTTGAGGAGGACGTCGTTGGGCCATTTGATCTCCGGGTACAGTCCGCGCGCCTGCAGGGACCGGGCTATGGATAACGCGGACAGTCCCACCAGTCGCGAAAGATGCGGTCTTTCATCCGTTGAAGGGTGAAGGATCAAACTAAAAGCAAGGGCGGTTCCGGGAGGTGTGAACCAGGGACGGTCCAGCCTGCCGCGCCCCAATGTTTGCTCATCCGCAACGATCAATGACATATCCCTGGCGCCGCTGGTCGCCCATGCCAGGGCTTCATCGTTGGTGGACCCGATCGAATCAAAAAAACGTATCTCTCCCAGTTTCAGAGTAGAAAGAAGTTTGTTGAGATCGTATTGGTTCATCGCGTTTTTTTACGGCAATACGAACCAGGGGTTGATGAATCCACCGTTCTGGCGGACCTCAAAATGCAGATGCGCGCCCTGTGAATTACCCGTGTTCCCCGAAGTGGCGATCTGCTGACCTGCATAAACGCTCTGGCAAACACTCACGAAATAAGCGTTCAGGTGAGCATACAGCGTCGAATACCCATTGCCATGATCGATCTGGACCACATTGCCATACCCGTAGTTATAGCCGCCCTGCGCCATGGTTACCACACCGCTGTCCGCCGCATAGACCGTTGCGCCTTCCCCGGCAGAAATATCGATGGCGAGATGTCCCGACCAATAATCGTTACCAGACAGGAAGTGATTGTCAGCCGGCCAGACAAACGCGCCGCTTCCCACCGTGCCGCCAGCGGGACACGAGTTCTGGCTTGTCTGTGATGTGCCCGACGCGCCGCGTGCCACTGTGGGGACAAGCCATTGCACGAATTCGCGTTCACCGCCCGGTATCATCACCCACGAGCCTGAGTCGATCTTCGGGTCGGTCAGGTCGATATCGTTCCCCGGATAATTCAGGATATTGTCAACGTTCGCCTTGAATTCGCCGGCAACCTTCTCAAGGGTATCGTTTTCCTTCCACTGATAATAAATGCCATCCGTCGGCGGCACTCTCAAAACCATGCCGGGCTTGAGACTGTGCGGATCGTCCTGCAACACGTCATAGTTCGCCCACAAGATGGTTTCAGGTTTAAGTTTATAGGATTCTGCAATGGCAAACATCGAATCGCCGCGCGCGACGCGGTATTCAACAGGTTCATAACGCGGCTTATCCGCTGGGATGTTTGTTTTGATCTGGATATCCCGCTGGATGGACGAGAACGCTTCCGACTCACCCAGGGCTGGCATCACCACCTGGGGCGGTTCCTCATCTGGAGCGGCGGTCGGTTCGGGCGCGAGCGCCTGCACCGTGGACGTGGACTGTTTCCACATCCACGCGCCGCCGATGATACCTGTCACGAGAAGCAGTGTCACCACCCAGCTGACGATGCTGAAAAGATTGTTCCTAAAGATTGAAGTGAGTTTGATCATTCTATTTTCATTGCCACTGCGAGCGGTCGGCGAAGCAATCTTTCCATTGAAGAGAGGATTACTTACAGAAGGTCGCAATGACAAATTATTTAGTCATCTCTTCCAAGGTTTTCAAGGAATTCCTGGTTGTTGCGGGCGCGGTCGATGCGGGTGATGATGGCTTCCGTTGCCACGGCATTGTCCATGCCTGCACCCTGCGGTTGTTGCGTGATCATCTGGATGAACATGCGGCGCATCAGCCAGACCCGTTGCAATAGATCGGGACCAAGCAAAAGGTCCTCGCGACGCGTGGATGAACGCTCGATATCGACTGCGGGGTAGATGCGTCGTTCCTGAAGCTTGCGGGAAAGATGCAACTCCATGTTGCCGGTGCCTTTGAACTCTTCGTAGACCACATCGTCCAGGCGGGAACCGGTGTCCACGAGACAGGTGGCGATGATGGTCAGCGAACCGCCTTCTTCGAGATTGCGTGCCGCACCGAAGAAGCGCTTGGGCGGATACAACGCCGAAGGGTCCATGCCACCCGAAAGCGTACGCCCGGACGGGTTGACCACCAGATTGTAGGCGCGTGCAAGCCGGGTGATCGAGTCCATGAGGATTACCACGTGGCGGCCGATCTCCACCAATCTCTTGGCTCGTTCCAAAGCCAGTTCAGCCGTTCGGACATGTGAGGTTACCGGTTCATCGAACGTGGAAGCCACCACTTCGGCATCCACCGAGCGGTCCATATCGGTCACTTCCTCGGGACGTTCGCCGATGAGTGCCACGATCAAATGCACGTCGGGATATTTTGTTGAAATCGAGTTTGCGATCTGTTTGAGAATGGTGGTCTTCCCCGCTTTGGGTGGTGAAACGATCAATCCGCGCTGTCCTCTGCCGATGGGAGCGATCAGGTTGATCAAACGCGGGGCGAGCGTATCGTGATCGGTTTCAAGGTCGAAGCGCTTATCCGGGAAGATCGGGGTCAGGTTTTCGAACATCGGGCGGCGGGAGGCGTCTTCCGGGTCCACGCCGTTGATGGATTCGACTTTTAGTAATCCGAAATGACGTTCGCTCTCACGCGGCGGACGCACCTGTCCGATCACCAGGTCGCCTGCGCGCAGTTCGTGGCGGCGGAGTTGAGCCTGCGAGACATACACATCCTGGTCGCTGATGCGGTAGTTGGTCGCCCGCAGAAAACCGATGCCCTCGCTCATGATCTCCAGGATGCCTCCGCGCAGTTCAATGCCTTCCTTCTGCGCCTCCGCCTCGCGGATCATCATGGCAAGCGTCTCTTTTTTCAGGCGGTTGGCATTGGGAATATTCAGCGTCTTTGCCATACCGCGAAGTTTTGAAAGAGGTTCGTTCTCAAGTTCAAGTATTTTCATTATCTTTTCTCGTTTTGGGTGGATTGATGGGATGAACAGACCAATCCGCCACCCTCATGGGGGACGGGCTGGGGAAATTCCCTTAGATTGTTGTGGGGTTAGGATTTTCTTCCAAATTCATGTCACGCGGAACCCGTGCAGGTTAAATCGCCGTACAACGGATCACGCCATAAAGAGTCTGTAAAGCAACGGGGGAGTTGCCGTTATTATAGCATGTTCAAATTTTCAGTGCAAGCAGGGTTAGTTCTTTTCGAGCCTGATTTTCAAATTTGTCAGGAACGCGCGCTGGGCGGTAATTGCATGTTGAAAGACCAGCCCTTCCAGTAACTTGTTCACCTTTTCGAAGTTCACCCTCTGGATCAGATGGGTTCTCTCATCATCGGTTTCATTGAAGAAATACCTGAAAACGATCTTGATATTGGGTTTGCTGAATACGTGGAACTCCATTTCCTGTTTGGGTCTTGTCAGGTGTATTACCGTATAGATGCGGTTCCGAAAGACCGGTATGCCAGCCCAGCGAAAAGTCTCAAGCGTATAAAAAGGACGCATGACCACACCGTTTGCGTCCTTTTGTTCTTTCATGATATCGATCGTGCCCAGGCGGGGCAGGAGTCCGATCATATTAATGGGTTCGGAGACATGGTCATACACTTCGTTTTGTGGACGGTCGATGAAGATGTTCAATTCAAAGGTGCGCATATACCAATTTTACCCTTTTTTGTCCTTGTCGAATATCTGATTTTGCAGATCCCATAATCGACGGTACAAACCGCCGTGAGCCAGTAGATCCTTGTGCCTGCCGCGCTCCACGATCCTGCCATGGTCCATCACGATGATCTCATCCATATTTTCAAGCCCAACCAGACGGTGTGTGATAAGCAAAGAAGTTTTATTTTTCATTATGCCAAACAAAACATTGAGCACCTGACTTTCTGTCACAGGGTCAAGGTTGGCGGTGGGTTCATCGAGGATCAAGATCGGCGCATCTTTCAGCAATGCCCGCGCAATCGCCAGCCGTTGACGTTCGCCACCCGAAAGCCGCAATCCCTGTTCGCCAATGAAGGTCTCATAACCTCTTGGAAGGCTTGCAATGAACTCATGGATCTGCGCAGACCTTGCGGCGGATTCCATTTCATCTTGTGTGACCTTTGAACGTGCCAGCCGCAAATTCTCGCGGATGGATGTGTTGAAGAAATAGCTGTTCTGCGAGACAAGAGCGCATCTCTTTCGGACCTCGTCCTGATTCAGCGACTGGAGCGACTCTCCGCCCAATCTTATTTCTCCGATCTCATATTCCCAGAATCGGAATAACAAGTTCGCCAATGTGCTTTTCCCTGCTCCGCTTGGTCCAACGATGGCAATGGATTTGCTTTGTGGGATAGTGAAGGTAATGTCTTGTAATGCGGGAATACTTTGGGTTGGGTAGGAGAAGGTTAGATTCGTAAAGCGTAATTCGTAATTGGTAATTGATAACTGTTCACTGTTCACTTGCTCACTGATCACTGGTTCTGTGTCCACCACTTCAAACAATCGCTTCGCGGCTTCGCGGGAGGCGTTCCACATCTGTGCCGCGAGGGGCAGGGGATTGACCGCTTCAAACGAGGAGAACGTCATTAAAACGAATGTTCCAAGCATCACGCCTTTGATATTCCCTGCGATGACTTGGGGAATGACCAAAAACAGGACAAGCCACAACCCCAGGTTCGTGAGTAATGTTCCTAATGCCGAATGGACTCCGCTGATGCGTGCCATTTGTTTTTGTGTCGCGCCATAGTCCCTGCCTGTAGAGGAGATCATGTCGGC